>JBBSFL010000092.1:0-10843 GCA_038238735.1 Fimbriimonadales bacterium
CTGCTGCGCCTGATACTGCGAGACCGCTGTCGGCAGGAGCTCGTGCCTCAAGAACATATATGCCACCAGCAGCAGGAAGAACGAAGCGGGCCACCACCAAGAAACGCAAAAGCGCTGCAGCCGCAGCGAAACCCCCACCCCCACGATCGCGCCGGGCAGCATGATCGCCTGCTCATGACTGCCTAACGCGAAAGCGGCGCAAAGGAGACTCAGGACCAGCCAAGGCCAAGCCGGCCAAGCCGACGCCACGGTCCGCTCCGTATTCCGCGTTGCCGGCGGATCCAGCGGTGTCTTCTCCCGAGGCTCCATCGAAGAAGTAACCCGCGCGAACCGAGCATAAGAGCCCATCGCTAAAAGGCAAAACAACGTCATGATCGTCGCCGTACGAGCTGGAATCCAACTCACCATTATGCTCCCCAGAGACCTCGAAGAAAGTTCGCTCACCAGCAGGCAAACGGAGCCGGCGGCGAGCAAAAGTGGCCAAAGCCTGAGCCCACTACGCAGCAAACCACCAATCCCCACCACGGCCCCGAGCCAGGGCAGCCAGTACGGTAAATAGTTGCCCAGATTCCAAAGCCCGAAGATCAAGGCCCCCATTCCAGTCAAGAATGGACTGTCCGTCAGCTCTTTCAGGAACCAGAAAAGAGCCGAAACGCACAAGGCGGACACGATCGCATTCGTCAGCACATAGCCGGAGCCCGAATCGCCGTGCAACCGCGTGTCCATCTCGAAGGACAAGGTCGAGATCGGCCGGTAGAAATGGTTATGGAGGGGCCAGTCGCCGACGAACCAATTCAAGACGCTCTGAGGCCGATGGCTTACCGGGTCCGGATTCGCCCGGATAACCGTCAGCAAGTATGCCGTGTCGGTGTCATCCAGAACCCCTCGAGCCGGAGGGCGAAAGCTCACTATGAAGATGCTGCACAGTAACGCGGGAAGCAGCGCCCATCGCCATCGGCTCATCTCGGCTAATTATGCGGGCAATGGCACTCATCGCGCGTTTGCCTCGTTAGAACTAAGGATGAATAAGCGATCTCTGACCGCGGTCCTTGCCGCGGTCCTCGTGTTTACCGCCTTTGGCCAGGGCTCGCCCTTCGATGGAAAAAAGTTTCCGAAGTTCAAAATGACCGACACCCACGGTCAAACTTTTACCAACAAGGCGCTTAAGGGAAAGGTGGTCCTGATCGACTTCTGGGCGACCTGGTGCCCGCCCTGCGTGCAGGCGACTCCCTATCTTCAAAAGTTGCAGGACAAATACAGGTCCCGCGGCCTCGTGGTCATCGGCGCGAATGCGGCAGAACATTCCGCCGATGCATACAAGAACGGTGCCCGCCGTTTCGCGACCAAGCACGGATTGAAGTATCGCATGACGGTCGGGAATGACGATCTCGCCCAGACACTTCAGGTGGAAGGGTTCCCGACCGTCTTCATCGTGGACAGGAAGGGCATTATCCGGAGGGTGCTCGTAGGTTTTGGTCCTGAGGAAGTTCCCGTGTGGGAAGCCACGATCGAGAAGCTTCTCGCTCAAAAGTAACCGCTCAGGTTCCCGGCGAAGCCGGAATCATGACGACGGCGCCCGAGCCGGGCTGAATCTCCGCCCATTCCCCGGCTCTCCGCAGAACGCGCGCCCCTGCCACCTTCCCCTTCCCAAGCGGAATCCAAAGCGGCCTTCCCCGCAGATACGGCGGTATCAAAAGCGCGAACCGGTCCAACTCCTGGCACGCCATCACTATGGAATGAGGATAGTCCCAGGCGTGGATCGATCCGATCAGCTGCATCGACCGGGCGGCGACCGACTTCGGCAAAATCGTGTCGGCATAAAGCACTAACGAGTGGTAGGCGGTCATCGCCACCGCCCCCGTCTTATGCAGGAGAGCCAAGTTGGGCGAGTTCGAAGCCGCAGACACAACGAGCGGGTCGATGCGCAGACGGACGTAGCCGTCGAGCGCGCTAAAGTCGAGTTGCATCGCGTCCGCCGGCTCTAACTCACGCTTGGCCATCACGTCGCGCATCCAGCGTAGGAAGAGCTTCTCGCCCAGATATCCATTGGCCCAATCTTCTGGCTGGACAAAGCCTCCAACCGCGGGCAGGATCGCGTGGCCGTATTCGTGGGCGACCTCCCGGGCCATCTCGAGCGGCTTCGTGAAACTCTTCAGTTCGTAGATGCAGATCACGCTCACCGGCCAGCCGGGCCCCTTCGCGGGGTAATCGACGCCGAAATACTGCTCCCCTCCCGGCTGCCCGCCTTTGCACAAGTAAACGTCGATTGCCCCGCCGTTGTATTGCGGCGGATTGTCGAGCCGCCAGCGCTTCTTCGCCTGCTGCCAGATCCTCAAAAGCATGCGCGTGACCTGCCCCGCGGTGTCGTTCGTCTCCTTCCGCTCCTGCGAGTACACGTGAAAGCGGGCCATCAGGGGATCGCTCGGATCGGTCCTTCCGAGCCCATCCGTCTTCCAAGGAAAAAGCGAACTTGAGCCCTCGATGGGCCTTGGGCTGCGCTTGGGCGGGTCCTGTGGCTCTTCGATCGTCCGGATCTCGGCGAGGCTCCCACTCATGCCGGCTTCTGGCAGGGGGGAAACCGAGTCCGACGCGCGGAGTCCGATGAGGGCGGCGAGCATGGCGACCATCGCTTAGTGTCCTTCGGATTCCAGCCAGCGTTCCGCATCGATAGCCGCCATGCAGCCCGTGCCCGCCGCCGTGACCGCCTGACGATATATCGAGTCCGCCACGTCGCCCGCTGCGAAGACCCCAGGAACGTTCGTTCGGGTGCTGCCCGGCATCACAAGGAGATAGCCAATGTCGTCCATATCGAGCACCCCCTTGAACAAGTCCGAGTTTGGACGGTGCCCGATGGCCACAAACACCCCGTCGATGGGCATCTCGGTCGCCTGCGAGGTCACCACGTTGACCAGCCGAACGCCCGTGACCTTCTTCACCGGATCGCTATCGCCGAGGATCTCCTCGATAACGCTGTTCCAGATCACCTCGACCTTCGGGTTGCTGAGAACGCGATCCTGCATGATCTTGCTGCCCCGGAAAGACTCGCGGCGATGTACTAAATAAACTTTGGCCGCGAGCTTGGTCAGGTAGTTCGCCTCTTCGAGAGCCGTGTCGCCGCCACCGACCACGATCACATTCTTCCCGCGGAAGAAGAAGCCGTCGCAGGTCGCGCAGGCACTCACTCCGAACCCGCCGAAGTGCACCTCACCGGGCAGGCCGAGCCACTTCGCGCTAGCCCCCGTCGAGATGATAATCGAACGCGCCTGATGCTCGGTCTCCTCGACGTAGACCTTAAAAGGTCTCCCCATGAGGTCGACGCGGGTCACATGCTCGTGGTGGATCACGGTCCCGAAGCGCTCGACCTGCTTCTGGAACAGCTCCATCATCTCCGGTCCCATAATTCCATCCGGAAAGCCCGGATAATTCTCTACATCGGTGGTAATCATCAACTGCCCGCCAGGCTGAACGCCGGCGAACATCACAGGCTTCAAGTCGGCCCGAGCCGCATAAAGCGCCGCCGTGTACCCAGCAGGTCCGGAGCCGATGATGATGACGTCGTGAACCATAGATTCAGGTTCAAGTTTACCTTTTACGGGCGGTCTGGAGAGCGACGGGTACGGGGCTGTATTGCACCTCGAATCCCGGTTTTTTTGCACCGGTGGTGCCTCACTGGCTTCCCACGCATGGAATTGAACTTGGAACCTAGGATTACGTGGGCAAAATTCCTTGTTTTTCCGGACCGTTCGGCGGTTGTAATCCAGGAGTTGCTAGCTTACGGGCCGTTTTGTCACTTGTCACTTCTGCTTCGTGCTGGGACACGTATTCCTGGTCTTTGGGTGTGATTTTAACCTGGTGCGCCCGGATTCCCGTGTTTCGTCTGAGTTATTCCCGTGTTTTTTGGGCCAATTGCTGGCTTTTCTTGGCTTCGGTGGTCGCATTTCGGAAGGGAGGGGAGCGAAGCCTTGGCGAGGATTCTGAGCAGCAAGTTGGAAACCGGTCATGCTGCTATGTGCGCCAGGAGGGGATTTTGTCAACGTGGTCCGGTGAATTCCTCCTTCTGCAGCCACGCCCGGCACTTGAAGTTGTGCCCGGGCGTACATACACTGAGATGCGATGCCCCTCCTGACCTTATTCGCTGTCTGCCTTTCTTCTCTTGGCCAGCCGCAAGGCACTGACGTTCTCCGGTCGCACATGGACATGTCGGTCGATCCTGGCGTGGATTTTTTTGAGTACGCGAATGGCGGATGGCTTCGGACTCACCCGATACCCGCTAGCGAATCCTCCTATGGGATCAGCACCGTGGTGGAAGACGACTTAGACCTCGAACTCCGAGCGATCGCTGAGGTGGAGGGCCGAGGACGCCATCCACGGGGTAGCGACGAACAGAAGGTCGGCGACTTCTGGGCGGTCGCGATGGATGAGAAGAAGGCGGAGGCGCTAGGTTTGCGCCCCCTGCAACCGATGCTCGATCGGATCGGGCGTATTGCATCGACGCAAGATGCTCTTTCCGTGGCTTTCGACCTCTATCCTGTCGGTGTCGGCGCGTTCTTCGATTTCGGGATTTCGCAGGACGAGAAGAAGAGCGACAGGATGGCGGTGCACCTCGAACAGGGTGGGCTCGGGCTACCGGATCGAGACTACTACTTCAACCCGGAAGCCGGGGTGGCAAAGATCAGAGCTGAATACGTCGGGCATCTCGGCCGGGTTCTGGTGCAATCTGGCGTCTCACCCGCTCTGGCTTCCGCGAGAGCTGCCGAGGTGATGGCCTTCGAAACTGCCCTCGCTTCTTCGTCCCGGAAGATGGAGGATCTTCGGGATCCACTCCGCAACTACAATCGGATGACCCCGTCCGAAGTGACCCACAGGTTGACGCCCTCGATCTCTTGGAGCAGGCGGTTGGCCAATTGGAGTTTGCACCCGTCTTTCGTCGTTGTTGGCCAGCCGGAGTTTCTCAGTAGGCTGGAAACGGTGCTGCGGAAAACCCCGGTTGCGGTCCTCCGGGACTATTTGCGGTGCCATTTGATCAGCGGATATGCGCCGTACTTGAGCAAGGCGCTGGACGACGAAAACTTTCGGTTCTATCACCAGGAACTTACCGGGCAGAAGGAACGAAAGCCACGATGGAAGCGAGTCATCAACTCCGAAGACGAGGCGATCGGATTCGTGCTCGGCCGCATCTTCGTGCGGCAAAGGTTCTCGGCGGCAACCAAGAAGCGCTACAACGATCTCGTCGAAGCGATACGTTCTGCATATTCGGCGAGGATCGACCGCCTCGAGTGGATGAGCGCCGCCACGAAGGCTAAGGCCCATTCGAAGCTATCGGCGATTACAAAGAAGGTCGGATATCCAGATAAGTGGAAGGATTATTCGACCCTCGCCATCGGTCGGAGCTCCTACTGCGAGAACATGATAAGCGCGGCACGCTGGGAGTTCGCCGACGAGCTTAGGAAGCTGGGCAAGCCTGTAGACCGGACGGAGTGGGATATGACTCCGCAGACCTACAACGCCTACTACAATTCCTCGAACAACGAGATCGTGCTCCCTGCGGCGGTGTTCCTGGTCCCGGGCGTAAAGGACGCGGACTTGGACGACGCGGTGATTTACGGTTATGCAGCCGCCGGCACGATCGGGCATGAAATGACGCATGGCTTCGACGATCAGGGCCGCCAGTTCGATGCGAAGGGCAATCTTGCCGACTGGTGG
Organism: Fimbriimonadales bacterium; assembly: GCA_038238735.1. Taxonomy (GTDB): domain Bacteria; phylum Armatimonadota; class Fimbriimonadia; order Fimbriimonadales; family Fimbriimonadaceae; genus JAFDWR01. The sequence goes on from JBBSFL010000092.1 coordinate 5,704, forward strand.
ACCAAGGACGACGCCGCGAATTTCAAAAAGCGTGCGGATGTGATGGTTCAGGAATTCAATGCTTTTGAGCCCCTACCGGGCATGCACATCAACGGCGCCGCGAGCCTCGGCGAGAACATCGCCGACTACGGCGGGGTGCTGCTGGGTCTGGATGCTTTCAAAAAGACCGAGCAATACAAGAAGGGCGAGCCGATTGCCGGGCTGAATCCGCTACAGCGGTATTTCCTTGGCTACGCGATGGGCTGGATGGATCAGACTCGGCCGGAATCACTCAGGCGCCAGCTTCTCAGCGACGAGCACTCGCCTTCGAAATGGCGAGTGCTCGGTCCACTTTCGAACGTTCCCGAATTCTACGAGGCGTTCGGAATCAAGCCCGGCCAGCCGATGTGGCGGCCGGAGGGGCAGCGCGTCCACATCTGGTGACTAAGCCCGGCTCGGCTGTTTGCGCAGAAGCCTTCTTCCGAACCACGCCAGTGCGAGGCCGGGGATCCAGAGCGGTGCGTAGGCGGCGACCCACATAAAGAACACGGCGAGATTTCGCAGGGCCGACGTGGCCGAGCTTTGAGCCGTCTGCCACGAGGACGAACTCCAGCTTGGGTCGGACTGCGCCATTACGGTTGGGCTAGCCTGTTGCTGGAGAACCAACTCGATCGTAGACAGCGCAGCCGCCGAGGCCAAGCTCTTGCGCTGGCCCGTCAAGCTCTCGATGTCCGCTCTGAGCGACATGAGCTTGTCCTGCAATTGAGTCGAAGCGCTCAGCTCGTGGGCTTGGCGAAGCATGTTCCGGTAGACGTCCTCTTGAGCCGTCATCGTCTTCAGCCTTGCGTCGAGGTCTACGACTTTCTCCGTCACGTCTTCACCCTTAATGCTCTTGCTGAGCCGAGTCCCAAGAGCCTCCAGGCGTTCGAGGGTGACGTCGAATGCAGCGACCGGGATTCGCGCTCGGATCGAGATCTTCGGGTCAGGTGTCGCTAGGTCGGTGCTCTCCACGCTGTCGACATACCCGCCGGCTCGTGCGATGATCGCGTTGGCCTCCTTTTCGGATTTATCGACTTTGTCGACTCGGAGTCTGAGGCTTGCGGAGCGGATGATCGCTCGGTTCATCGTCGTCGACGAAGCGAGCGTGGGGGTAGAAGCGGAATCGATAGGGGCGTTGCGCATGGACGTCATTTGCACCGCGGCTTCGTCCGCTTGGTCCGATTTGACCCCGCATCCGGCCACCATGAGTCCGGCGAGGGCAATTGGCAAGAGTAGTTTTTTCACGGGTTGCACCTCCGTGAGGACAGCAACATTGCGGACGCTTCGATGGGTTCCCTGATCCGAAACTGATCTGAAGTCTTTCTCCGCCCGAGACCGAAAGCCTCAGGACACTGCCATTCGCTCGTTTCCGTATCACGCAATGAAGTGTCCGGAGGCATCAAATCCCATACACGGTTGGCCGGGCGACTAAACTAGGCAGTGCGTGTCGTGATGCTCTCTTGGGAATATCCGCCTCGGATCGTGGGCGGGATCAGTCCTCACGTTTACGAGCTTTCGCAAAAACTGCAGGCGAAGGGGATCGAGGTGCATGTCGTGACGAAGTCGACGCCGAATGCGCCCGACGAAGAAACCGAGCCTTCCGGAGTGCAAGTCCACCGGGTTCATCTCGACGCGAAGCCAAACGACTTTCTTCACGAGATCCAGCTTCTCAACGATGCGACCGACAAGCGAGTTCGCAAATTGCTGGAGGACTGGCGGCCCGGGGGGCAGCCGACGATCTTTCATGCCCACGACTGGCTGTCGCTCGACTCCGCTCGCGAGTTGAAGTACGAATACAAGCTACCGATCGTGGCGACCGTTCACGCGGTGGAATCCGGGCGGCATGGCGGGATCTTTACGGACGTCAGCAAGTACATCCACGAGCTCGAATACTGGCTGACCTATGAGGCATGGCGCGTGATCGTGTGCTCCGAATTTATGAAGGGCGAGGTCCAGCGACTCTTCGACTGTCCGTCGGATAAGGTGGACGTCATCTTCAACGGAGTCGATCCGGCGAAGTTCGACTTCGATTGGACGGAGAAGGACCGAGCCGCCCATCGAGCGAAGTTGGCCCTGCCCGCCGAGAAAATCGTGATGTACGTGGGGCGCTTCGTGCACGAGAAGGGCATACATGTGCTGCTGAACGCCGCCAGCGCGGTGCTGGCGGCGGAGCCTAAAACCAAGTTCGTGATTGTAGGCGGCGGACATCGCGAGAAGCTCGAGAAGTTCGTGCGCTGGGCGGGGCTTGGCGACAAGGTCGTGTTCACCGGGTTCATGGCGAATCGGTCGCTGCATCAGCTTTACCGGGTCGCCGACGTCGCGGTCTTCCCTTCTCTCTATGAGCCGTTCGGGATCGTGGCCCTAGAGGCGATGGCGGCGGGGGCTCCGGTGGTGGCGAGCGATGCAGGGGGATTAAAAGAGGTCGTTCGGCATGACCTTACAGGAACGCTGAGCTTCGCCAACGACTCGGACTCGCTGGCTTGGGCCGTGTTGAAGGTCTTGCGGGAGCCGAAACGCGCGCTGAATCTGGCCGATAATGCGAAGCTTCGATTGAAGTTGGAATTCGATTGGGGATTGCTGGCGGACAAGACGATCAAGGTTTACGAGCGGGTCTGGAATGAGTTCATGGGCTCTTACTGGGCCGACGAGACGCTGTGGCCGGTCAGCGCAGGCGCCGAGGAGAGAGCGGAACGCTTGCAGGTTCGGGACAAGGCGATTGCGGGCAGCTTCCCTTCGCGGCCGCGCCCCATGACCGCGACCCACGTGCCCGTTCCCGACGAGTTCGTAGACGACGGCGACGAGGTTGCCGACGAGACGCAGAACGTCAAACTTTAGGGTGATGGCGTTGCGGCCTTGCGGCGTTTTGGAATTTGGAATTTGGAATTGCGAATTGGGAATTTCACTTTGAAGGGTTGGAGGGTCGCCTGAGTCCAAATTCTAAACTCCAAATACCAAATTTCCAGCGCCTAAATGCGGAGATCGTCCAGTGCCGGCTCTGCCCGCGCCTGGTGGCTTGGCGGGAATTGGTGGGGTTGGAGAAGCGGAAGGCTTACCTTGGTGACACCTACTGGGTTCGGCCCGTGCCTTTGTTTGGCGACCCGTCAGGGCGGCACCTCATTGTCGGGCTGGCGCCGGCGGCCCATGGTGCGAATCGCACGGGGCGGATGTTTCATGGGGATCGGAGCGGCGACTGGCTCTACCGGGCGCTTCACAAGGCGGGTGTCGCAAAGCTGCCGAAGGCCGACTCGATCCAAGATGGGCAGGAGCTATACGGAGCGATGATCGCTGCAGTGAACCACTGCGCGCCTCCCGACAACAAGCCGCTGCCCGAGGAGATCGAGAACTGCAGCCGATATCTGAGTGCCGTATTGGACCGGCCCCAGGGTTGGAACTCGGTTTTGTGTTTGGGCAGCATCGCATGGAATCAGGTTCATCGACTCCTGGGATTAAGGCGAGTCCCGTTTGGTCATCTTCAGATCGATGTCGCCCCAAGCGGCTGCCGTCTTGTATCCAGCTTTCATCCCAGCCAACAGAACACCTTCACGGGCAAACTTACGGAGCCGATGCTCGATGCGGCAGTCACGGCTTGGCTCGACACGCCCAGAACTGCGCAAGAAAACGCTCAAAAATAGGGGGTGTGAACCTGAAGTGCAGGATTAGGTTTCCGATACTTAACCTGCAGACTATTCGAGTTTATATATGTCGGCCCTACCGATCACCCACAATGACGACGCGCTCTCGGCCCTGATCGAGAAGGTGGACGGCCTTGCCGTCTTGCCCCACGTCGTCTTCAAGGTTCTGGAGCTGACCGACTCGTTGGACTCCCCACTCCACGAGATGGAGCGGGCGATCACCATCGATCCTGGCTTCAGCTCAAAGGTGCTGGTGATGGCGAACTCAGCCTATTACGGTTTACCGCGCCGGGTCACATCCATCAAAGAAGCCCTGATGTTTCTCGGCTTGAAGACCGTTCGAAATCTGGCGATGACGGTCGGAGTGTTCGATCTCTTCGTCGGGAAGACGGACAAGGAATCTTTGCGACGGCGGCAGTGGTGGCGGAGGTCGGTGGATGCGGCCGTATGCGCGCGCTGGCTCGCGAAGAAGCAACCAAAACTTATCGGGGACGACTGCTACACTTGTGCGCTCTTGCACCTGATCGGAAAGACGTTGATGGATCGATATGGCGACAAGGAATACTTCCGAATCGTCGAGTTGGAGGAACGCGGCGTGCAAGATCGGCAGGCCGAGAAGCGCCTCTACGGCTTTGACCACGTCGAAGTCGCCCACGCGGCAGCAAGCAAGTGGGGCTTCCCTGAGGTCTTGATCGCCGGTTTGGACTACATCGAGCCGACCGAGCCGGGCGACGAGGAATTCGTTCTCCAGCGGGCTTGCACGGCTCTAGCCTCGTCGATCGCCTTCGCGATCACCGGTAAGGGCGAGGGCGAGTTGCCAGAGTGGGCGCTCGCAGCCTTCGGGATGACGCCGGATTCGACCCACGAATTGCTGGAAGGCGCGACCCAGGCCATCACGGCGGCCCAGCTGCACGCCTAAGCCTTCGGGAAGATGCTCAAACCGGCCTTGTTCCAGTCGCCCAAGAAGCGCTCCAGACCCGAGTCGGTCAGCGGGTGCTTGAAAAGCATTTGCATGATCTTGAATGGCATCGTAGCGATGTGGGCTCCGACGGAAACCGCTTGCACGACGTGCATCGGATGGCGGACGCTGGCGACCAGGATCTGGCTGTCGTATCCGTAGGCGTGAACCATGTCCACGCTGGCCGCGACCGCATTCATGCCCTCGTCGCTGATGTCGTCCACGCGCCCGACGAAGTTGGAGATAAAGGTCGCCCCGGCCTTGGCGGCGAGGAGAGCCTGGGAGACCGTGAAGACCAGTGTCACGTTTGTCTTGATGCCCTTCTCAGTGAGCGTCTTGACGAGGCTAATCCCCGGCTCGACGAGGGGGACTTTGACGACGATCTGGGGATGCCAGCTCGAAATCTCGAGGGCCTCTTTGAGCATGTCGTCGTAATTCGTGGCGACGACCTCGGCACTGATCTCGCCGCCGGGGACGAGCTCGCAAATTTTGAGGACGGTTTCCTTGAAACCCTTCCCTGACTTGGCGATGA
>JBBSFL010000093.1:0-10791 GCA_038238735.1 Fimbriimonadales bacterium
ACCGGCAGGATCGTCGGCCGCCGAGTTGATCTTGAGACCCGTCGACAAGCGCTGAATAGACTTGCTGAACTCGTTACCCGTGGTGCCGAGATTACGCAAAGCGTTCATCGCCGTTACGTTCGTGTTAATGCGAAATGACATGTTAGAGAATCCTCCGTGACCCTGTTAGCTGATGCCTCGACCCTTGGCGATCCTTCGCCCACGATGATCGAGACTGAACATCAGGTAGCTCTTTCCCGGTATTGCAGCTAGCCAGCACTAGCATAAATACTAGGATACTAATTGTGCGAGAATCCCTGCTCTAGGAGCGCGGAATCCCATTCCCCTAGCCGGAGCCGCCGCCTTCAGTCGGCCTCTGGCACTTGAGATGCCCGAAACCGTTTAGACTAGTCCGCATGAGTCTTGTCGGGAGGGTGGGGCGTCGGCGGCCGAGGGCTCGGTTCGCGATGGCCGTCGTCTACCTGCTCCTCAGCATCGGCGCGCTGACGACCCTGTATCCCTTTCTCCTCATGGTCTCGACGGGCTTCAAAACCGCTTCCGACCAAGACGACAACAAACTCATTCCAACCTACTGGACGAGCGAATCCGCGCTTCTCGAAAAGTACGTCGACGACAAATACGCGCGCGGTAAGCCGATGATCGCGAGCACCCGGCTCGGCGATCAGGCGCCTAAGGCACAGGTCGATCTCTTTAATCGGTTCCTCCTCCAACTCCCCCTCGACTATTGGCAAGCCGGATTCTCGCTGCCCCCGAGTGGAGTGACCTGCCGACTTACCACGCGGTATCAGCAGTGGCTTGCGGCGCGCTACTGGTCGATCGACGAGCTGAACCGGGCCTATATAGACGAAAACACGTCGTTCCAAGACGTCCCGCCTCCACCCGAACAACTCGGTCGAAAAGCATGGGTACCCCCAATCGACTTGCGGTACAAGGAGTGGCTTGAGTTCAAGGCCGCGCTTCCCGCCGAGTTTCGCATTCCCGTGAGGACGGAGAGAATCTATCAGCTCTGGGCGCAGGGACACTTTCAGGGCCAATTCAAGTCTGTGCCGGCGGAGATTGCCGGCAACGCTAAAAGCTTCGAGGAGATGCAGCTGGGAAACGCCGGTACCCTGGCCGCAGACTTCGTGCGAGAGGGACTGCCCGATCGTTACGCCCAGAAATCCGTCGAAGATCTCTGGAAGGAGTTCGGAGGCGCCGGCCCCTTGCCCATCGCAGCCGCGGAGACGGCCTTCCTTCGAGAGCACGGCGCCGAGACGAAGCGGGAGTTCGTCGGGCGGAACTACTCTTGGGTGTTTCGATTCATCCTTGTGAACGGCAGGTCCCTTTGGAACACCGCCATTTATTGCCTGCTCGCAATCGCCGCCGCGCTCATCGTGAACCCCCTGGCCGCCTACGCCCTCTCGCGCTATCCGATTCGCCAGAGCGGGAAGATCCTTATTTTCCTGCTTGCCACCATGGCATTCCCGGCGGAGGTCGCGATGATTCCCTCGTTCCTCATGCTCCGCGACTTGGGTCTGCTCAACACCTATTGGGCCCTCGTCTTGCCGGGAGCCGCGTCGGGCTACACCATCTTTCTGCTGAAGGGCTTCTTCGACTCGCTCCCTCAAGAGCTATTCGAAGCCGCGTCGATCGACGGAGCGCGCGAGACGACGATGATGATGAAGATCGCGCTGCCCCTCTCCCGGCCCGTCCTCGGCTACATCGCGCTGCTAACCTTCATGGCGGCCTACGGCGCGTTCATCTACGCCTTCCTCGTCGTCCAAGACCAGCGGATGTGGACGCTCACGGTGTGGCTGTACCAGCTTCAGCTGACCGCACCGAAGGCGGTGATCATGGCGGGACTTACCCTCGCGGCAATTCCAACACTGGTTGTCTTCCTACTGGCCCAGCGCGTGATTCTAAAAGGGATCGTCTTGCCTGGCGAACGGTAATAAGTTAGCCCACGGTAAAACATGCATCCATCTTTTGACCCTAAGTCCGACCGGCTCCCCTGCGCCCTGACACTTCGTCGCTGACGAGATTAGCGGGATTGATGATGTGTGATCTTAACAGTCTCTTAACGGACCCTCGGTACGTTTAAGGTGCCCGGGACGCCTAGTAGCGCGCGATTTTCAAGCCGTAGCCACCAGGCTCCACCCTTCAGGAATATTCATGCGAAAGGCAACCTTAACCATTCTTTCCCTTCTCACTCTCGCGGCTGGGACCGCGGTCTTTATTGGCTGCAGCGGCGGCGACAAGGGGCCAGACGGCGCCTCCTCGGGCAGCACTGGCGGCAGCGCGCAAGCCGGTAAGATCTCCATCGACGGCAGCTCGACCGTCTATCCGATCGCTCAAGCCCTCGCCGAGGATTTCCACGGCAAGAACGACGCGGTCGTGATCGACGTGAACAAGTCGGGCACGGGCAGCGGCATGGCGAAGTTCGAGCGCGGCGAGATCGACATCGCCACCGCCTCGCGACCCATCGAGCAGAAGGAGATGGACGCCTGCAAGGCCGCCAACATCGACTTCGTCGAAATCCCCATCGCCGCGGACGGCGTCTGTGTGCTCACGAACTCGGGCAACGCCTTCGCCGACAAGCTCACACTGGCCGAGCTGAAGAAGGCGTTCGCCAAGGGCAGCACAGTCAAGACCTGGGCCGACCTCCACGCAGGCTGGCCCGCCGACAAGATCACCTTCTACGGCCCCACCAGCAACCACGGCACCTATGACTACTTCACCGAGACGGTCTGCGGCAAGAAGGGCGACCTCCGCGAGGACGTGGTCTTGAACCAGGAATACCAAGCCCTGATTACCGCTATTGCCGGCGACAAGAGCGCCCTCGGCTACGTCGGCTTCGCGATCTATCAGGAGAAGAAGGACCAGGTCAAGGCGCTCGCGGTCGACGCCGGCAAGGGTGCCATCGCCCCTTCGCTCGACGCGATCAAGGACAACTCCTACGCCCCCCTCTCCCGCCCGCTGTTCCTGTACGTTTCCACCAAGGCTCTAGCCCGACAAGAGGTTAAGGATTTCCTGAAGTTCGCTCTCGGAGCCGACGGGCGCAAGGCGATCACCGACTCCGACTACGTGCTGCTGCCGGACGAGGCCTACACGATTGCCCAGAAGCGCATCGAGGACATGAAGACCGGCTCGATCTTCCTCGGGGCGAAGGGCGGGCAGAGCACCCTTGATCTGCTGAAACAAGCGAAGTAGTTCCCTGATGGCGTCGGCTCCCGTGACTCCCCAGCAGGCGATCCTGGCCAGTTCGATCCGGTCCCGGCGCTCCCTGGTGCTGCGTGGCGGGGAGAGCGGCATAAAGTGGTTCACGTTCCTGTGCGCGCTGGTCTCGGTGCTGACGACGTTCAGCATCATCGCAGTCCTCGCGGGCCAGGCGATCCCGTTCTTCGCCCACGTCTCGCTCGCCGAGTTCTTCACCGGCACGGAGTGGCGGCCCGAAGCCACACCCGGCCACTTTGGCGTCCTGCCCTTGCTCGCGGGAACGCTGGTCATCACGGTCGGCGCGGGCCTGATCGCCGTCCCACTGGGCTTGCTTAGCGCGATCTACCTAAGCGAATATGCCCATCCGCGAGTCCGGTCAGTGCTGAAGCCCGCCTTGGAGCTCCTCGCAGGCATCCCCACGGTGGTGTACGGATATCTGGCGCTGACGCTGGTGACACCAGGCCTTAAGCACCTGATCCCTTCGATCGGAACATTCAACGCTCTCTCCGGTGCGATCGTGGTCGGCGTGATGATCCTGCCACTGGTCTCGTCTTTGTGCGAGGACGCCCTTGCCGCCGTTCCTCGAGGTTTGCGAGAAGCCGCCTACGGCTTGGGCGCTACCAAGATGGAGGTCACGCTCAAGATCGCGGTCCCAGCCGCCCTCTCTGGGATCATGGCCTCCTTCATCCTCGCCCTCTCCCGCGCCCTCGGCGAGACGATGGCTGTGACGCTGGCCTCCGGAGCCGGAAACGGGCACCTGACCCTCAACCCGGCGGAAAGCATCCAAACAATGACCGCGTACATCGTGAACGTCACAAAGGGCGATGCCGCACAAGGAACCATTCGCTACAACTCGATCTTCGCGGTCGGCATCACGCTGTTCGTGATGACGCTGCTCATGAATCTCCTCGCGCAGAAGCTGGTTCGCAAATACCGGCAGGTGTATTCGTGATCCAAGCCGGGCCCTCACTCAAGGTAGGGGAGCTTTGACTTCCGCATCCGCAAAGATGACGCCCTCGATCGCCCGCCACCGGGCGGGTCGCAAGCGTAAGGATGCTGCCTTTCGCTACCTCTGCTTCTTCGCCGCCGCCTTCGGCGTTCTGCTGCTACTGATCCTGCTTTACAAAATCTTCGCGGACGGCCTGAGCCGCGTCAGCTTCGACTTCCTCAAAAGCGGGCTAAGCCGACGCGCGGGAAAGACCGGCATCTGGCCCGCCGTCGTGGGAAGCCTCTATGTGATGGCCTTGACCGCGGTCATCGCGATTCCGCTCGGGGTCTCGGCCGCAATCTACCTCGAGGAGTTCACCCGCAAGAAGAACCGTCTCACCCGATTTATACAAGTTAATATCTCAAATCTTGCCGGTGTCCCCTCCATTGTGTATGGCCTCCTCGGCCTCGCCCTCTTCAACCGCTGGATGCACCTCGGCGCAAGTGTATGGTCGGGTGCGCTGACGATGGCGATCCTAATTCTGCCGATGGTGATTATCGTGACCCAGGAGGCCCTCAAGGCGGTGCCGAACTCCTACCGCGAAGGGTCTCTCGCGCTGGGCTCAACGCCATGGCAGGCCATCCGGCGACAGGTGCTGCCAAACGCCTTTTCAGGCATCTTGACCGGAATCATCCTATCCATATCCCGCGCGATTGGCGAGACTGCGCCGCTAATTGCGGTCGGTGCCGTTGCCTATGTGACTTCTCTGCCGACACCGCACAATCCCAAATACACCGTCCTGCCCATCCTGATCTTCGACTGGGCGGGCGAGGCCCGCCCCGGATTCGATAAAGCCGCCGCTGGCGCGATCGTCGTGTTGATCGTGTCGTTGCTGCTTCTCAACTCGGTCGCGATCTTCTTGCGCGGTCGAGCCCGAAAGAACGCGGCGTAGCCACTGGATATCCGGCGGCGGCTTCGGCTAATGGCTGCGGGGCTGGACCCGCGCTACTAAATGCCGAGCACTCTCTGTAAGAGCGCCTTCTGCGCGTGCATTCGATTCTCCGCCTGGTCGACCACGCGGCTCTGGCGACCGTCGATGACGTCGTCCGTAACCTCATAACCGCGCCGCGCGGGCAGGCAGTGAAGGAAGATCGCGTCTTTCTCGGCCATCGCCATCACGCGCGAGTTCACCTGGTAGTCCTGGAAGATCTTCAGACGGTGCTCCTGCTCGTGCTCGTCCCCCATCGAGATCCATACGTCGGTATAGACCGCGTGCGCTCCAGCAAGGCCCTCCTCAAGCGAGTCTGTCTGCTCAAGGCCAGGCATGTTTTCCAGCCGGAAATTCTCGGGACCGACGATCGTGAACGGGTGCCCGAGCCGGGTTGCCGCCTTCGCCAGCGAGCGAGCGACATTGTTTCCATCGCCCACATAAGCGATCTTCACCTTCTCGCCCGAGAAGACCTCGCGAATCGTGAGCATGTCGGCGAGCGCCTGACAGGGGTGCTCCATCTCGGTCAGGGCGTTGACCACCGGCACGTCGGCGAATTCCGCCAGCTCCTGGAGGTCTTTATGCCAGTACAAGCGCGCGACGATAAGCGACGTCCAGCGCGAGAGATTGCTAGCAACGTCCTTAATCGCCTCGCGCGAGCCCATGCCGATATCCGCCTTGCTCAAGTAGATCGCATGGCCGCCCAACTCGCGAATGGCCGCCTCGAAAGAAACTCTAGTTCGCAGAGACGGCTTTTCGAAAACCATTGCAACCGTGCGGTTCTCGACTGGCGCGATGGCCGAGGGCGCGAGCTTGCGCCGTTGCTTCATGTACGCAGCGAGGTCGAGCACCTCCTCAAGCTGAGCGTCGGTAAGGTCGTCGATCTCGAGAACGTCGTGCCATTGCGATTTCGGCGGAAGCGGCGCTGCATGGACCTTGATCGTCGACGCCTTCACTCCGAGCACCTCGGCAAGCACTTGGACCGCCTTCTGGGCCTGCTCGCTGGTCAAGATCAGCGGCGGAAGTAGCCGAAGGGTCGATTCGTCGGTTGCGTTGAGGATCAGCTTCTTTTCGAAGCACTCCCTCACGACGTCTCGGGCGATCGGTTTATCCAGGGCGATGCCGATCATCAGCCCGATGCCCCGCACTTCGCTCACCGGACTGCCCAGTCCGCGTAAAGCGCTTGCAAACCCCTCTCCAACCGCCTTCACGTGATCGAGCAAACCCTGATGCTCGATCGTGTCCAGCGCGGCAAGCGCCGTCGCCGCCGCAAGCGGCCCCCCTCCGAACGTCGCCCCATGGTCGCCCGGCTCCAGAACCTCCGCCGCCTTCCCGCGCGCGAGACAAGCCCCAATGGGAAACCCTCCGCCCAATCCCTTGGCAAGCGCCACGACATCAGGCACAACGGCATGCATTTGATAGCCGAACCAGTGTCCCGTTCGCCCCACCCCGCACTGAACCTCGTCGAGCATCAGGAGGGCGTTGTGCTCGTCGCACAGGCGTCGGGCCTCCTTCAAGAACTCCGTGGATAGGGGCAGAACTCCCCCCTCACCGAGAATCGTCTCTAGATGGATCGCCGCCGTCTTATGCGAGAATGCGTCTCGTAAGGCAAGAAGGTCGTTCGCCTCGATATGCCGGAAGCCCGGAACCAACGGTTCGAAAGGCCGCTGGTATTTGCGTTGCCCCGTAGCGGACAGAACCCCAAGAGTGCGGCCATGAAAGGAACGGTGGAGCGTGATGATCTCGTAGTCGCCGTCCGGCCGCTTCGAGTTGCCGTGCTTCTTCGCTATCTTCAGAGCCGTCTCGTTTGCGGTCGCACCATCGTTGCAGAAGAAAACGCGATCCATGTCGCTGAGCTTGCAAAGCCTCTCCGCCAGCAGCGCCTGGGGCGCGGTCAGCAGCGTGTTCGACGTGTGGATCAGTTGCTGGGCCTGGCGGTTGATCGCGCTGACGATCGCGGGATGGCAGTGGCCCAGCGAGCAGACGGCAATGCCCGCCAGCAGATCGAGATACTCGTTCCCGCGGTTGTCCCATAGATAGCAGCCCGCGCCCTGGACGAAGAGGGCTGGCAGGCGGTTGTAGGTCCGCATCAGGTGTTCGTCGTCGAGGCCTTTGATCGAATCGTATTTGAGCATGAGGTGATAAGAGCGAAAACGTCGCATCGCGGCGGCGCGAGGATGGTGGAAGAAGGGGCCGAGAGCGACGTTGCTCGAAAGGGGGCCGGATCCCTTAGATACGATCGCGATGGCGCGCGCAAAATCGATGATTCCGGCTAAGCGAGCCATCGACAAGGAAGCTCCGCACCATTAATCGTAACGATACCCGTGCTATCCAAAGAAGATTGCTTGCAATACCGGCCCACTTGCTGTATCATCAGGGCGCGGGTCCCGCGAACTCCTCCAAGGGGAGAACTCCGGTATTATCCGTCTGCCTCTCAACAGGGGGCAGAAAAATAAGACATTGGAGGTGTTCTGTTTATGAAGAAGATTTTTGCGATCGTTATGGTCGTCGCTGCCCTCAGCATGGTGCTCGGTGGCTGCAAGAAGGACGAAGCTGCGGCTGATGCCAGCCCGTCCGCTTCCGCTCCCGCCAAGTAACTCTGACCATACGGTCCATGTGACGAAGGGTCGGTTCTCCTAACGGAGCGCCGGCCCTTCTGGGTTTGCTAGGTCCAAATCCCCAGCGTTTTCGAGATGTCTATGTCCGAGCTTGAAATTGCCTCAGAAATCGCCAGCGCCGAAACGATGCCGGCCCCGTTCTACCAAAGCGACGACATCTTTACAAAAGCGAAGGACAAAATCTTTGCCCGATCCTGGCAGTTCCTCGGCGCGGCTGACGATCTCGTCAAAGTTCCAGGCGCCGTCCACCCGCTAACCCTTCTCGAAGGCTGCCTCGACGAACCCATCGTTCTCACCCGCGACCTCGACGACCGTATTCACTGCGTGAGCAACGTCTGCACCCACCGCGGAATGCTCGTGGCCGAAACGCCCGGCAACGAGAGATTCCTCCGCTGCCGCTACCACGGCCGCCGTTTCGGACTGGACGGTTGCTTCCAGCACATGCCTGAATTCGAAGGAGTCTGCGGCTTTCCGACCGCGCGGGACAATCTGACTGAGATTCCCTTCGGCCAATGGGGCCCATTCCTCTTCGCCTCGCTCGATCCAGCCGTGCCCCTAGAACAGGTCCTGGCTCCCGTGATCGAACGCCTCGGATGGCTTCCCCTCGATGAATTCAAGTTCGATGGAGCCCATCAGCGCGACTACATGATCCGCGCCCACTGGGCTCTTTATGTGGATAACTATCTCGAAGGCTTCCATATTCCCTTTATCCATCCAGGGCTTAACAAGGCTCTAGACTACGAGAACTACACCACCTATCTGTATCCGTGGTGCAATCTGCAGCTAGCCGTCGCGAAAGGCGATGAAGCCGTATTCGACTTGCCCCCAACCTCGCCCGATTACGGAACCCGTATCGCCGCCTACTACTACTGGATCTTTCCGAACCTGATGCTGAACTTCTACCCTTGGGGGCTCTCCGTCAACGTTCTCCGGCCCATGGGACCAGACCGCACCAAAATCACCTTCCTGCCCTACGTCTGGCGTGACGAACTGCGCTCCGGAGGCGCAGGAGCCGACCTTGACCGGGTCGAGCGCGAAGACGAGGTCGTCGTCGAGGCGGTGCAGCGCGCGCTGAAGTCCCGCTTCTATGACCGAGGTCGCTACTCCGTCGCCCGAGAGCAATGCGTCCACCACTTCCACCGTTTGATCGCGGGATCGCTGAGAATTTGAACCCGGACTACGCTAGGCGGGTGGGCAAGATGCGCAGACGTCGATTCGGGTCTTCGCCTACGCTCTCGCTCGCCAGCCGTCGCGACTCCGCCACTTGGTGCTGGACCTTGCGGATAGTCGGCGGCTGGGGATTCAGCTCGAACGGCTTGCCGCTTTGGAGGACCGTGTCGATCCCGGCTTGAACTTCTTCCAGGGCCTTAGTCTCCACGTCTGACGAGCCGTTGGCCTGCCGCAGTATCTGGTCCAGCGCGTCCGCGATCTGGGTGAATGTGTTCGACTTCACCACGACCGTGTTCACCGGCTTGCCGGCCAGGTCCCGAATCTTCTTCGGACGGCTCTGATAGGTGCTCCGGATCGCCATCACGGCGTCGGCCTGTGTAACATCGTTGATCACGTAAGCAGGAGCCCGCTTCTCGCGGATGGCTCTCTCCAAACGGGTGCGGGCGATGCCGTAGGGATAGATCCGGACCAACGGCGGCAGATTCTGGAGTCCGTCCTTCGGAGGAGCTGAAGGCTCCTCTTTGACCGCTTTCTCCCGGCGGCTGTTCGCCGCTTCTTGACGGGCAAGGGCCGGGTACTTCTTGTTGAAGGAGGGATCGGCGACCTCTGCGGTCTCCTCACTTTGCACAACCTCCATGTCCCCGGCGCCAGTCCGGACTCGGATCTCCGGCCGCGGCGGAAGGCCCCGCAGGATCATGTCGACCGTCTTCTGCACGTTGTTGTGCACGGCCAGCCGGTCGTAGTCGAGCAACTCGATCACGACGTCGAACGTTGGGGGCGCCTTTCTTTCGAGCACCGTCTTCTGGGTTCCTCGACGCTGCGCTTCCGCGTCGGAAAGGGTCACCGCCTGAATCCCGCCGATCAGATCGCAAAGCGTCGGATTGAGCATCAAGTTTTCCAGGGTCTGACCATGAGCCGTACCCACGAGCTGCACGCCGCGCTCGGCGATCGTGCGGGCCGCAGCGGCTTCCGCCTCGGTACCGATTTCGTCGATCACGATCACCTCGGGCATGTGGTTCTCGACCGCCTCGATCATCACATTGTGCTGCTCGGCCGCCAACCGAACTTGCATCCGTCGGGCCGCGCCGATACCCGGATGAGGCACATCGCCGTCCCCCGCGATTTCGTTGGAGGTGTCGACGATAACGACCCGCTTCTCGACCTCGTCGGCCAAAACTCGGGCAACTTCCCGCAGCTTGGTCGTCTTGCCGACACCCGGCTTGCCGAGAAGCAGGATGGACTGCCCCGACCGCACGATGTCGTCGATGATGTCGATTGTGCCTTCCAAGGCCCGGCCCACGCGGCATGTGAGGCCGATGATCTTCTGATGCCGGTTCCGGATAGCGGATATACGGTGGAGGGTGCGCTCAATACCCGCGCGGTTGTCCGAACCGAACTCGCCAATCGACTTATTGACGAACTCGATGTCGTGCTCTGACACGATGACGTCGGGCATTCGCTCGACGCTGTCGCGGTAGCGAGCCTCCGCCGGCCGGCCGTAGTCCAGCACGACTTCGATGAGGCTGTCAAGATCGGAATTCCTTTCTAGGCGCTCGCGGACGACGGCGGGAAGCACGTCGAGGAATTCGGCGAGTCCTTCACTGAGGGTGGACATTTATATTAGAAAAGGGCTGCCCTTTCCGAACAGCCCTTCTATCAGAAGTAGACGCTTTTCGGGCCGGAGACGCTCCGGCGAATATTGTCGTTGTTTTAAGGAATTTTGAGGGAGGGGCGACTAAGTGAATGGGCGAATGAGCGAATAGGCCCGAAAGGATTCAACTTCAGGAAAGCGAAGATTGAGTCCTCCGGTTTTGGTTCGCATCCGATTATTCACGTATTCACGTATTCGCTTATTCACCCATTCACAATTCAATGCACCTCTTGCAGAGTCA
>JBBSFL010000094.1:0-10771 GCA_038238735.1 Fimbriimonadales bacterium
AATCGATACCCCACTCAGAATCGGCTTCGTTGACCAGAACCACCGCACCTGAAGAGTCTTCCCGGCAGACACGCGAGCCGCAAGGCGATTTGACGCCTCGATACCGCGTGTCTTCGCTACGCTTCGTGGTCAACATGGCGAACGCTCTCAGAACAGAGAAGCTTGCTCAATCTTAGGGGGCCAGAAGACACCGAGCACGAGCCAGGTGTTGTAGGGAAAAAACGTTCCCATGAAGAATCGCGTATCCTTATCCGACCGGCAAAGTTCTCCCAGGAATTTTTTCTTCACGCTCTCCGCCGCAGCTTTATCCGAGCCGAGACGAGCACTCTCGTTGAGGAAGAGGGTTCCTAGCTCCCAGTCCTCGCACATCGCCGTGTGCGGCTTATCGCTGTCCTCGCATTCAAACTTGTAGTGGAACGAATATGGAATCTTCCGAAGAGGTTTCTGAGGAGGGCCGAAGAGAGTCATTTGACTGAAAAGGTTCTGCCACTCCGGTTTCCATTCGGGGTCCGCGTCTCGAATCTCCAGGTCAATGATTCGTTTCGGCCTGACGATACCGAGGGAGACTTTCTCGCTCGCGAAGAGGGCCTTTAGCTGATTCACCGTGTAATGCGGCACCCGGTCAATCAACGCTCGTCGGTCGGCCCACTTGTTCTTCGGCGTGATGGGCTCACCAAGAATCCGAATCGAATCAGGGTCAGGACGCTGGCTCTCTTTTCGATTGTCGTTGCTCTTCCCCTTTGGGTCGAGCTGAACTTCAATCCATTGATATTTGTGAAACTGCTGACCTTTCGGACGGTAGCGGTAATCGATTGGATAGAGCCGGACCCATTCGAGGGACTCGGTCAACCCTGCCGTGCAAACAAGCTCCTGATACCCCCGCGAAGGATGCGGGTAGGTCATCACGGTTATCAGGACTTTCGTCGGGCTCGCCTTCTCGCTCATGTTGGTGGTCGCAGATGAATGATTGGAAGACCGGTCAACTCAGAAATGGGATTCGCAAGACGGCTTCTGTGGCAACATGAGGGTTCAGCTTCCATGCAGACGAGGACGCTCGGACGGTCGCTCACGAGCTTCGCGACGTCTCTGACCGCCGCGGCCTCTCGGGTGAGCGTCGTGACCTCATACTCATCGAACATCACCCCTCGGTCGCCGTCAGCCGGAAAGAGCTGCCTAATCTCTGACTGAATCCCGAGTTCGGCAAAATGCTGATACTCGATTTCTAGCCGGTTCGAGAGACGGTTCAGAGTGCTTTTATGGAAGCCGTATCTCCGAGCCGTCGGATTACTGCGAACGTCAATTAGCCGTTCGATGCCGTTTGAGATGAGCAAGTTGAGGAAGCCATCGACGGAGAGACTTTCGTATCCCGCCGTGTAAACAGCCACTTCGGCCTTTGGACGGGAGGCGAGCTTCTTCCTCTCGCTATTGACCGTGAAGGCCGGGTGACGCTGGTAAACGTAGTCGAGAAGGTCATCGTTCGTAAGACGTCCGAAATCTTTGACGACCGCTCTCACCTCCCGCTCGACTGCGGGGCTAACTCCAGAAGCAGCCGAGGACAACTCAAGATTGAGCTTCCACGCATGGCCCCCCTGGGAGAGGACGTAGCTTATCGATTGAAGCTTCTCGATTTCTTGATACAGAGCGAACGAAAACGGCCCGAGTTTGTAGGGCACGAAATCGTAGAATGCGTTCCCACCTTTCGTCTCTGACTCGTGACGAAGTAAGAAGCACCACTTCATCAGTTCAACCCGCCCGACCGGCCGTCCGGCGAATTTCAGCATCAGAAGAAGAATTTTTTGCCTAGTCAGCATGGTCGGCCCTTTTTCGCCCCCCTACCTAGGATATTGTTCACCATCGGCCAACCAAAATCGATGCTGGACCGGCTCATGAGCGGGGAGTATAAGGTATCCTTAGTAGGTCATAAAGGGCGTTATGACCTACGAAGTCGCCCCGAGGGCAGGGCGAAGAAAGAAGGAGCGATGAGCACCGAAATCGTCATCCATCCCCACAAGGAAATCGCGACGGTCCCGGCCCTCATCGCCGACCAGGGCGAGCACGCCGCCCGTCGGTTCCTCGAATTCTTCACGGCGAACATCCGGAACCGGAACACGCGAGCCGCTTACGCCCAAGCGGTCGCTCAGTTTCTCTCGTGGTGCGAAGACCGACGGCTCTCTCTCCGGACCATCGACCCGATATCCGTTGCCGCATACATCGAGAGCCACCCAGGAGCCGACCCGACGAAGAAGCAGCACCTAGCGGCCATCAAGATGCTCTTCGATTGGCTCGTGACCGGTCAGGTCATCCCCGTAAACCCCGCCGCATCGGTCCGAGGTCCGAAGCACATCGTTCGGAAGGGTAAGACACTCGTCCTCTCGGGCGGAGATGCGAGGAAACTTCTCGACAGCATCGACGCGTCGACCGTCGTGGGGCTCAGAGACCGCGCTCTTATCGGCGTGATGGTTTTCAGCTTCGCCCGCATCGGGGCCGTGCTCGGAATGAAGGTTGAGGACTACTACCAGAACGGAAAGCGTTGGTGGATAAGGCTTCACGAAAAGGGCGGCAAGTTCCACGAGGTTCCCGTTCATCACAACGCCGAGGAGTATCTCGATGCTTATATTGAGGCCGCAGGCATCGCCAAGGACGAAAAGAGTCCCCTCTTTCGCTCCGCTGTCGGCAAAACAGGCACGCTTACCGACCGCCCCTTGAGACGTAACAACGCTCTCGATATGGTGAAGCGTCGAGCGAAGGCCGCCGGGCTCTCAAAACGGGTTTGTAACCATACCTTTCGGGCAACCGGAATCACGGCCTACCTGGAGGCCGGAGGGACCATCGAGAAGGCTCAAGCCATAGCCGCCCACGAGTCGCCCAAGACGACAAAGCTTTACGACCGGACTTCGGACGCGATATCGCTCGATGAAATTGAGCGGATAGTGATTTAACTCCTGCTAATGTGAGCTGCCAATGGCCGATGTCGTCATCGAGAACCCGATTCTGAACTCGCCCTTCCGCGAGCCCACCAAGCATTTCAAGTTCACCGATGACGGCATCACGAACGAAATCGTCGAAGGCCGACGCATAAGCTCCTATTTCATCCCGATTGCCCAGCCGAGGAAGAAGGGCAAGCAACTCTCCTTCGATACTGAGTGGACTCAGGACCGTATCGAAGAGAACAAGAACGTCAACAGAATCCGGCCCCGGATAACCGTATGGCGAGAAGGCGGCTACGTCGGCGTGACCCCGACCACCGCGAGGCTCCTTGAATATTGGACGAATCCCGAGCGAGAGAAGAAGCTCTTCTTCTGTCAGGTCGAAGCCCTTGAGACCGCAATCTACATCACAGAGGTCGCGAAGAAGTATGGGGATGCCTGGATAGAGAATTCGCTTCGCGAGGCCAACGACACATCGAATCCCGGCCTGCCTCGCATTGCCTTCAAGATGGCGACCGGCTCAGGAAAGACCGTCGTCATGGCTATGCTCATCGCCTGGCAGACCTTGAACAAGCTCGCGAGCCCGCAGGACTCTCGGTTCACTGACACCTTTCTCTTTATCGCACCGGGCATCACCATTCGCGACCGCTTGCGTGTCCTCTTGCCGAACGACCCCGGCAACTACTACCGGCAACGCGATATCGTCACCGGCCACCAGCTTGAGAAGCTCACCCAGGGGAAAATAGTCGTTGCGAACTTCCACGCCTTCAAGCTCAGGGAGACCATCAAGGCCGGGAAGCTCACGAAGGACATCGTGACCAGAGGTCAGAGCGGCGTCTTCACCGAGACCCCGGACCAAATGGTTCGGAGGGTATGCCGCGAGCTAGGCACGAAGAAGAATATCATCGTCCTGAACGACGAGGCCCACCACTGCTATCGCCGCCGTCCTGAACCTATCGTAGAGGAGAAGCTCACGGGCGATGACCGCAAAGATGCCGAGAAGCGGGAGGAGGAGGCTCGCATCTGGATTTCCGGCGTTGAAGCCATCAAGGCGAAGATGGGAGTCAAAGCGGTTTACGACCTCTCCGCGACCCCCTTCTTCCTTCGAGGTTCGGGATATCCAGAAGGGACTCTCTTTCCTTGGGTAGTTTCTGACTTCTCACTCATCGACGCCATCGAGTCGGGCATCGTGAAAGTGCCCCGCGTTCCCGTCTCGGATAACGCGATGGAGGGGGAGCAGCCGACCTATCGGAGTCTGTGGCTTCGCATCCGCGACCATCTTCCCAAGAAGGGCCGGAAAACCGAGGAGCTTGACGAGCAGCCGCGTCTTCCCGCCGAACTCGAAGGGGCTATCAACAGCCTTTATAGCAATTACAAAGGCTATTACGAGCTTTGGGAGAAAAACGCCGACGCCCAGGCGAAGGGCTTGACGCCGCCCGTCTTCATCGTCGTCTGCAACAACACGAGCGTATCCAAACTCGTTTACAACTATATCTCCGGTTGGGAAAAGACTCTACCCGATGGCTCGACCATCATCGTCCCCGGACAGCTCCCGATTTTCAACAACGAGAACGGAGGCGTCTGGAGCCACCGCCCAAACACCATCCTTGTCGATAGCGAGCAGCTTGAGTCGGGCGAGGGAATGAGCCCCGAGTTCAAGAAGATTGCCTCAAGGGAAATCGAGGAGTTCAAAGCCGACTACCGAGCACGGTTCCCAGGCCGAGACGCCGAAGACTTGTCCGACGACGACCTCTTGCGCGAGGTGATGAACACAGTCGGCAAGCCGGGCAAGCTCGGAGAGCAGGTGAAATGCGTCGTGAGTGTGTCGATGCTCACCGAAGGATGGGACGCGAACACCGTGACCCACGTCCTAGGCGTTCGAGCCTTCGGCACTCAACTCTTGTGCGAGCAGGTTGTCGGGCGAGCCCTCCGCCGCATGAGTTACGCACCGAACGCGGAGGGCTTCTTCGAGCCCGAATACGCCGAGGTCTATGGAGTCCCCTTCTCCTTCATTCCGTGCTCAGGCTCGACCAAGGAGCCGAAGCCTGGCCCGCTCCCCACACGGGTAAGAGCCATCGAAAGCCGCATCGCCTCCGAAATCACCTTCCCCCGGCTTCTTGGCTATCGCTACGAGGTCACAGGCAAGAAGCTCAGGGCCAAGTTTGACGACGAGTCGAAGCTCTCGCTCACGACGGCTGACATCCCAACCAAGACGGAGAACGCCCCCATCGTCGGCGAGAGCAGCATCCACACGCTGGACGACCTGAAGAGCCGACGGGAGAACGAGATTTCCTTCCTTCTCGCGAAGCTCACGCTGGAGAAATACTTCCGACAGGACGGAGAGACCCACACGGACCGACCGAAGGAGCATCGCTTCGACAACGAGGTTCAGGCGTGGCTCTTCCCCCAGGTGCTAGCCATCACGAAGGAGTGGCTCTCGAAATGCCTTCATTGCAAGGACCACACCTTTCCGCAGCTCCTTCTTCTCATCGAGTTCGCTCACGACGCGGCAGACCGCATCTACAAGGCCATCGTGCGAGGCTCGCACGATTCCCCGGAAGGCAAACCGACGTTGAAGCCGATGCTTCGCCCGTATGATACCCTTGGCTCGACCCGCTACGTCGATTTCGACACAACCCGCCCCGTCTATACGACCAGGGCCGACAAGTGCCACATCTCCCACGTCGTCGCGGACACCGACTCGTGGGAACAGAAGATGGCCGAGGCCCTCGAAGACATGGACGAGGTGGTTCGCTACGTGAAGAACCACAATCTGAGCTTCACCATCCCCTACACCCTAAACGGCGACGAGCGTCAGTATCACCCGGACTTCATCGCCCACATCGACGACGGACACGGACCGGACGAACTGCTCAACCTCATCGTCGAAGTCACCGGAGAGAAGAAGAAGGACAAGGCCGCGAAGGTCGCGACCGCCCGAACACTCTGGATACCCGCAGTGAACAACCATGGCACTTTTGGCCGTTGGGCGTTCATCGAGATAGCCGACCCGTGGGACGCTCAGAGTCTCATCAGGGGAACTATTCAGAACCACGCAAAGACCACGACGGAAGCTCGATAATGGCTAAAAAGAAAGTCGATTCCATCCGCCACAAAGAAAAGCGAACAAATATCCCAACCGAGGAGCTTCGCGATTTCGTGGCCGAAGATGAGCGAGCCCCGAGGACCATGCTCTATCCACGCGACCCCTCACTAGACCCGCAGCTTGTTTGGAAGGGCAAGGACGACCAGGACCGTCAGGAGATGGCAGTTCCCGTGGTTCCCATCTACATCCAGGAGAAGATTCATTCTAACGCTCTCGTAAACAACCTGCTCAAGCAGTCGGAAGAGCGGAACGAGAGGCAGCTTGATTTCTTCGGCGACTTCAACGGACTGAACGGCGATTTCGACAAAAAGGTTGATTTTTACTCTCACCAAGACGACCGTCAGCCTCATTGGTCGAATCGGATGATTCTCGGGGATTCGTTGCTCGTGATGTCGAGCCTTGCGGAGAAGGAGGGGCTGAAGGGAAAGGTGCAAACCATCTACCTCGACCCGCCTTACGGTATCAAATTTGGGTCGAACTGGCAGGTGAGCACTCGGAAGCGTGATGTTCGCGACGGCAAAGCCGAGGACGCTACCCGGCAACCGGAACAGATACGTGCGTTTCGAGATACGTGGAAGCTTGGCATCCACTCATACCTTGCATACCTTCGCGACCGCCTTGTACTTGCACGCGAGCTTCTCACCGAAACCGGAAGCGTCTTCGTTCAAATTGGCGACGAGAACGTTCACCTTGTCAGGTGCATTCTCGATGAAGTCTTTGGCAGTGAGAACTACGTATGCATTATCAATGTGAAAAAGACGGGCAACCAGAAGGGCGACACTCTACAGTCGATTACTGATTACATTATATTTTATGCAAAGAACAAGTCTGTATTGAAATACAGGAACGTGTTCAAGCCACGTAATATTGAGCCGTCCGAGTCTGAAGCAAATCCGCTAACCAGTGGCGGAGGGGTGGATTCCCGAAAAGTGTTAGGCCGCGATTGCCTCAGCTTGTTCTTCAGACTCGGGTTGTGACGACGGCGGCTTGATCGTCCTACCCGACTTCAACTCCGCCTCGATGTCGGGGGCCTTCCACTGCCAGTCGCGGCGACGGTCCGTCGCTATCGACGCCTGCGCCCGCTCCATCGTCTCTTCCCAACGACCCGTCAACGCCGCCGCTCGCAGCACCAGCATCGCCTCGGCATTCTCCTCACACCAGTAGATCCCGTTGCCCTTCAGACGCAAGTTGATCACCCGACGGATCGCGCTCTCGACCGCACCACTGCCCCGCGGACGACCCCGATACCCGAACCAGTCGTAACGCAGATGCGCCTCGTGCTTGTTCAGATATTCGATCTCGGTCCATACCTCCGAGTCCCCCGGCTGACCCTCGGCCATCGTCCGCAGGGTCGCCACCACGTCGCGGCTCCGCCCCGCGCGCAACTGGTGACGCAAGGTCCGATACGCCGCCGTCCGCTCCTCGTCCGCCAGGCCCAGCGCCTGCAACGCCAGGCTGATGTGATGCGCCGCGTGGCAGCAGTCCAAGATCCGCTCGACCCGCTTCGGGTCCAGTCCCGCACGCCCCACGACCCAATCCAGCCGATTCCAGATCCAGGGCGCCCCGTCCGCGACCAACGACACCGCCTTGGCCCGCGCTCCGCCCAAGCGATGCAGGTGCAACGCCAGCAGCTCCATCAGGTGATCCGGCCCGTTCATCGTGCCGTCGATCCACGGCCGCGTCCCCCGCAGCATCCGACCCTTGCGGTCGCTGAGATAGACGATCAACAACTTCGGCTCGCGCCACTCGACCCGGATCTTGCGGCGGTACTTCACTCCCTTGCGTTTCTTGGTCTCGACCTGGGTGCGGATGCGGATCCGTCCCCCATCCACTTGGGCCACGACGTGCTGTCCGGCCATCTCCTGCCCCGCCGCGAGTTGACCGGCGCGGAACCGCTGCAAGTCCCGCGTCCGCGTCGCCAGGACCTCGGCTCCGAGCTGTCGGACCATGCGGTGCACGGCCTTCTCATCGAGGGTCGGCCCTTGGTGGCGGAGTTCCTCGCGGGCGATCTCGATCGAGGGGAGCAAGGCGGTCAAGCGGCCCACTTGACTGTGTAAAGCCGGTGTGGCCCCCTTGCGGATGCCCAGGGCGGCCCACCCAGGATAGGACCCGGTCCCCTCGCGGCCGCGACCCCGGCCGGTGCGGGATCGCGGGGCACAGTACATCGTGGCGATCCAGACCGTCAGCCCGCCCAGGAACCGGAGCTTCAGCCGCCGCGCCTGCGGGGGGCGTCGTGATCGGTCGGCGGTGTCGGCGCCCCCTTTTTTCCAGGCTCGGCCTGGTCCTGGGAGATCGTGGCTTCAGCCAGGAGGCTGGCGGTCGTCTGGTCGGCGAGTCGTCGGAAGTGATCGTGGATCTCGACTTCGAGCCGTGCGAAGCTGGCGGGGTCGCGGTTCAATTGATCGAGCCACTGCTGTTTCACGGCATCGAGTTGCTGACTCAACTTCGCGGGGAGATCCGCCAGGGGAGGGACGAGGGGGCCGGTCTTGGATTGGCTATGGATCTCCATGGTCGCCTCAGGGGTGGTCGGTGATCGACAGACCAACGGCTATGCTATCGAGACCCAAGTGCAACCGCCACTTTTCGGGAATCGACCCGTGGCGGAGTGTTTGCAACGCAAGTCTACGATGTCACTTGGAACGGCCAGACTTTCAAACCGGGACTCGGGAATTCCTGGAAAATCAACGAGGCGGGAATGATGCGAGTCAAGCTCGCCGAACGGCTCGTTGTGGGTCGCAATCAAATCCGCTTCAAACGATTTGGCTCCGATTTCGCATATTCTGCCATCACCAATAATTGGGATGATACAGGTGGTCCAAGTGAGTTGCTGTATGTGGTTCAGTCCGCAAACAGGGTCATCGAACGCTGCATTCTCATGACCACTGACTCCGGAGACATCTGTCTGGCGTCAATTATTTTTCCCGGCTGGCGTCAATTATTTTTCCCGGACGCATCAGCCGGTTGTTATTGAGCCGCGGCGGTCGTCTGGCGGGCCTTCTTGGCCTGCTCCGCGCGGTAGCTCGGCACGTTCAGTTCCAGGATCACGCAGTGGTGCACCAGCCGGTCGATCGCTGCCGCCGTCATCATCGCGTCCTTGAAGATCGCCTCCCAGCCGGAGAACGCCAGGTTGCTCGACAGCATCACGCTCCCGCGCTCATAACGCTCCGCCAGAAGGCTGAACAGCACGTCCATCTCGTCGCGCCCCTGCTGGACGTAACCCAGGTCGTCCAGGATTACGACATCGTAACGCGATAACATCTTGAAATAACGACTCAACTTCAGGTCCCGCTTCGCCGCCAGGAGGTCTTGCACCATCAGTCCGCAGTTCCGGAAATAAACCCTCCTTCCCGCGCGAATCAATTCTTGTCCGATCGCTGATAAGACGTGCGTCTTCCCGCTCCCCGGGTTGCCGAACGCCAGGACGTTCTCGCAACGGTCGGCGAACGCCCCATCCAGCAGCGCCCGCACCTGCTGCACCACCTTCGGCGGCAGCCGCTTCAGGTCCAGCGACTCAAGGCCCTTGCCCGGCGGCAGCCGCGACTCGCGCAGCAGCCGCTCGATCCGATGCCCCCGCCGGGCCTCGCACTCTCGCTCCGCCAGCTCGAGCAGGTAGCGCTCATAGCTGTTCGACTCTTGCTCCGCCCGCCGCGCCAGTTCCTCGAAACTGCCGCGCATCGTCGGCAGGTGGAGATCCTTCAGCCGGTCGGTCAGTTGCGCTTTCATGTCCGTCGTGGTCGCGTTCATGACCCTCCCTCGGTTCCAGGAACCCGTCGTACATCTTCAGATCTACATCAATAATGATCACGTCGGTTACCGCGGGGACCCGGCGGCCTTCCTTCACGAATCGGGCCACCACCTCTGCCTCGATCGCCCGGTCCCCATCGAGCAATGACCGCAGCGCCTCGTCGACGACCCCCTCTCCCTCGCGCGCCGCCAGCAGGAGGATGGCCAGGTACTCTTTGACCGCGGCGCCGTCGGACCGCCGGCCCTTCAGCGCGTCGTAGGCCATCCGGAATCGGCTGGTGGGGAACATCGCATCGCGGTAGCGGTACTCCTCGAACGCCCCCGGCTTGCGTACCAGCCAGTCGATGACGTGGCGATACTCGATGCGATGCTTGCCGCGTCCGCGGAGTCGTGGCAGGCGATCCACCAGGTGGGCCCCGTGCCGGACCTCCAAGGACTCCAACCCGATGTGGACATCGACCCGCTCGCCGATCAGTCGGCTCGGCACCGAGTAGGTGTTGCCGCCGACATGGATCGTGCTCCCGGAATCGACCCGAGCCGTGACCCGCCGGGCCATCTCCAGCCGCCGCGCCGGCAACGGCTTCAGCGCGGCCTGATCCTCGGCAAATCGTCCCTTGCGGTTGACGTTACGGCCAGCCATGAGCTTGCGGAGGAACGCCTGGTAATCGCCACGGCGGGCGAAATCGCGGCATCCGCGCAGCATCAGGGCCTGGTCGACGGCCTGTTTGAACCGGTGATGGCTCTGCTCGACGTCGCCGTTCTGATTGGCCTTTCGTGGCTGGATCGCCTGGGCCTCGAGGCCATAGTGCTCCATCAGGGCTTGGTATTTCCGAGTGAACATCTCGGAGTCCGGATCGTTGTTGACCGCCGCGGCCAAGCGATCGGTGCGATGCCGCCCGGGAACCCCTCCCAGTTCCCACAGGGCGTCCTGCAGCCCTTCGTTGAGGCTCTCGAAACTTTCGGAGAAGCAGATCGTGCCGGTCTCCCAGTTGGA
>JBBSFL010000095.1:0-10693 GCA_038238735.1 Fimbriimonadales bacterium
CCCCCCCCCCCCCCGCTTTTCACCTGAAGAGAAAGTCGAGAGTTAGCCTCCCTTCTTCGGCTCCTTGGGTCCGCCGCCGGGCCAGGTTGTGTTGGTGCGCTCGGCTTCCTTCGGGTTGGCAGCGCCGCCCCGAGTCCGCTGATTAACTTCCCGCGCCGTGATGAAGAACACGACTTCCTTGCGGATTCGGTCGTTGGTCGTTCGGCCGAAGAGCCGCCCGATCAAAGGCAGGTCCTTAAGGATCGGGATGCCCGAGTAGTTCTTCTGATCCTGGTCGGTGATCAAGCCGCCGATGGCGATCGTCTCGCCCGACTTGATGTTCACAATCGAGGAGGCCGATCGCGAACTGGTCTGCGGCAGCTTTCCGCCACCCGGAACCGGCGTGAAGCCTTCCAGGATGGAGAACGTCGGTCGAAGGTCGAGGGTGACGTTGCCGTCGCCACCGATCCTCGGCGTGACATAGAAATCGACCCCGACGTTGATCTGATTCGTTTGGATCGTGACGCCGTTCTGGGTCGATTGGATCGACTCGACGTACCGCACCTGGTCTCCCACGAAGATATGGGTCAGGGCGCCGTCCGAAGCAAGGATGCTCGGACGGGCGATCAGATTGTTCTTATTGGCGATCGAGTCGAGGGTTCCGACTCCCTTGAACGATCCGCCTCCCTTGAAGCCTAGGCCGGCACTGACGCCGCCCGGCGTGGAAGCATCCCCCAAGCCCTCGTTAAGCACGAGGCTGGAGAGTGATCCTCCGGTAAGAAGGGAAAGATTCAAGCCAACGGACAGGGCGTCTTCGTTGGAAAGCTCCATGACGCGAAGTTCGAGGGCAACTTGCTTAGGCTGTACGTCGACCATATCGAGGAACCGCTTGGCCTCTTCGATCTGCTGCGCGGTGCCACGAAGCATCAGCCGCATAGGAACCGAGTAGCTCATCGTGTCGGCGGTCCAGTTCGTGACCGCTTCGGCCGACTGAATGGGCGAGACGCCGACTCCACTCATGCCCGCTCCCGAGGTAGACGATCCTCCGGAAGCGCCTCCACCGGCAGCACCGCCGCCGCCTGACGAGCCGCTCTGCCCGCCCGCCGGGGAGGCGTTACCGGAAGCGGTGCTCACCTGTCGGCTGCTCTCGACCATGTGGACGCCAGTGTTGGGATCCACCGGGGCGGGAAGAAGCTTGGCCCGGATGCCTGGAACCGCATCGAGAACCTCGATCATCGCGAGCTGAGGGCGAACGAACTTAAGATCGACGATCTCCATGCCGCTCGGACCGCCATCGGACATGGTATCCATGGTGTTCAGAACGGCGATCATGTTGTCGACTTCGGTGCCGCGGCCGGAGATCACGACGACCTGGCGGCTCATGCTCGTCTTCGGAGTCGCATACATCTGCACTTCGCCGAAGTTGAACGTTTTGTCAGACTTCATGGCGGCGACTAGCTCTTCGGCGGAGATGCCGCGAGGCTCGTAGGTGCGCTGCACGATGCCGTTGCTCGAAGGTATTCGGACGCCCATCGCATCGCAGATGCGAGCGTCGACCGCGCGGGCCATGTGCTCTACTTCGTCGAGCCGGGCCGGCGTTCCGACGATCACCATGTAATTGTCGGGGCTGTCACCCTTCGGAGCTTGAGTTCGAGTCGAAATGTTCGTATCGTTGCCTTTGCCGCCATCCTGCTTGTCAGGAGCGGCGGCGCCCCCGGTTGCACCCGGAGGAGTCACTCTCTGCTCCTGGGTGATTCCGATGTCTTCGCTGGAAAGCAAAAGGTCGTACTTACCGAGCAGCGTCGAGATCGGAACCGACTTGAGAACGGCCGCTTTCACTTGCGAGCCCTGGTGGCTATAAAGGGGTACGACGCGCGTCTCGGTGGAAATGTCGGCGTGGCCGCCGAGCATCTGAACCATATCCGCGAACTTGGCCGGGGTGGCGACCACGTAGGTATCGCCAATTCGGGTGTAGCGCACGCCGGACATCGTCGTGACGAAGTCCATCGCCTGTCCAAGCGGCACCGAGCCAAGGGAGACCGTCAACTTGCCCGCGACGTCCGGAGAAGTCACGATGTTCACGTTTGCCTGCATGGCGAGCGCCTTAAGGATTTGAACGACGTCGGTGTTGACGAAGTCGAGCGTGACCCGAGCCTGCATCTCTCGATTGACGGTGGTGACAGTGGAGACAGTCTGCGAAGCGGCCACGTGAGGCATCTGAATCGCAGGAACCTCAGTGGGAAACGCTTCTTGAGCGACCGACTTGGGAGCAACTGCCGTCGGCTTCGCATCGCCGAAATACACGCACCAGCCGCTCTCGCACTTGGCGAGTTTGGGCTTGTGGTGGCCGTCGGTGTGCATCGTCAGCCGAAGGCGCGAAGGGCGGCGGCTGAACCAGGTCAGCTTGGCCGAATCGACGCCGCCGGCACCGACGGCGATCTTGCGATTGCCGCCGTCCATCTTGGCGTCGAACTGCAGAATGTAGTAGTTCCAAGCCTTGGAGATTTTCGGCTGAGGCAGGTTCTGGCCGACGATCGAGATCGTGGCCGAATCGCCTTCGCCCTTGGCGGAGACGGAGTCGATGTGCCCCTGGCCCCAGACGGCCGAGGCGAGCAAGAGGGCCCCAAGGCCCGTCAGCGAACGGTAGAAGTTACTTTGCATTGGGGTTCCCCAGATCGAGTCGAAGTGTTTTGCCTCGGAAGCGTAGAGTGACCTTGCCCTTTTCGATGCCGGTCACCTTGGTGTCGGCGTCGAGTGATCCTCCGAGGGGGACCAGGCGTTGGTTGCCTTGCGAATCTGCGAATACGGCGACCGGGTGAGCGCCGATCATGATGCCGACCACGGAGTACGCCGGCGTCGCCTCGATATGAGGAGCCTGCGTTCCGGGGCCGATCGGTCCCATCGGTCCGCCATTGCCCATCGCATCGGGCAGTTGTCCGCCGATCGCCACCGGCATGTGCTCGGTATTTCGGATCGGGCGTCCCTCATGGGTCGTCCGAGGATTCTGCGGCTGCTGAGGCGGCTGCGGAGTCGGCGTCGGCGTCGGCATGAGTTCCTTCGGCGTCTCGAACGGGTCGCGGGGCGGCAATGGGTTGGAGACGAGCGGGTTCTTCGGCGCGTCGGGAGCCGGCGTGGCGGATGCCACGAGTGGCTTCTTCTTCTCCGCGGGAGCGGGAGCCGGGCCTGATCCCATAAATTGGAATGCACCCACCGTCACAACCACGAGCGCCAGCAACGCCATGACCATCATTTTCTTTTTGTTATCCTTCATGGCGCACCTCCATTCGCGCGGCCGTCTTTCCGGTTGCCGGAGAAGCGCCAGGCGCGGTCTGGGGCTGCGGGAAGACGAAGGCTTTTAGGTCGATCGTTAGGTCGAGGCCGTCAGTCGTGCCCTTGGAAGGGTCGTTCTTAGGCGTCATCGAGATGCTGCGGAGGGCGACGATCTTGGGGAACGTCTGGAGCGCGCCGATGAATTTCATCACGTCTCCGTAGTGCCCGCGGCCCTTCACTTCGATGATCAGTTCGTCGTACGGCTTGCGCGCCACCTTCTCGCCTTCCTTTGGATTGGCGGCAGGCGGAACAGTGGGGCGAACGCCCGTAACCTCGATGCCGTTGGCCTTGCCAACCTGCTCGAGCTCCGCGAGCATCGTTGGGATGTACGCGAAGTCGGGAATGTTTGCCTCCAGGTGCTTAAGCTGAGAGCTCGTCTCCGTAAGCTCCTTGGTGCTCGCGTCGAGCTCGCTTTGGATTTGAGTAGTCGGCTTCACCTGGTTCTTCAACTGCGCAACCTTCTCCTGAGCCTCGCTCATTCCGGAGTAGGTCATGTAGTTGATGCCTGCCCCGACCACGAATGTGCCGAGGGCGAGGCCGAGAAAGATTTTGGGATTAGGTGCCTTTTTCACTTCTTGTCCTCATCGGCGACCTTTTTCGCCTCGGCCGATCCAGCGATGTCGGCGGCAATCTCGAACTCAATGCCCTTGAAACCGACCGAGAGCTTCTCTTGCGAGTACTTCAGCGTCACCGCTTCCAGGTCTGCCGAGTTCTGCAGCCGCTCCATGTATTCGCCGATCGGCGCTTGTGCCGCCGCGATGCCCAGGAAGCTGATCGAAATCGGCTTCGTCGGGTCGGTCGCCATGGCTCGCATGGATGTGAGCCATGCCTTCTCGGGCGTCTGGGTCGAAATGTGCTGAAGGATACGGCTCCAGCGATCAGTGATCAACTGGGCATCCTGCAGGGTCTTCAGGCGAGGGGCGAGCGTCGCCACGTCCTTCTTGTTCTGATCGATCTGTTCCACCAGCGGCTGGTTCTTCCGCAGGAGGTTCTTTAGCCGAACGGCGTCACCCTGAGCCCTCTCGGACTCGAAGATGAGAAAGCCGTAAACGCCGACCGAGCTGACTGCGACCGCCGCGAAGCCGAAGAAGAATGCTCGCGCCTTCCCCTCGGATCGCTTTATCGCGAGGCGTTGCTCTTGGATGAGATTAATAAGTGGCATGGGTTATCCTCACGCGGCCTTGGCGCCGGCGCGCATCGCTAGGCCCGATGCGATCGCCAAATCCAGCCCGCTCTCCTCCGCGGGGCCGGCGTGTACGAATCGCGGGTTCGAAAACACCCCCGCTTCGCAAACTTCAAGAGAGAGTCGATGGCCGACGTAGTCGGCGAGCCCGGCAAGCTTCGTTCCGCCGCCCGTTACAATCACGGCGTCGATCTGCTTCGTCTGGGCGCCTTCGCCCTGTTGGGACTGGAAGTAGTTCAGCGAGCGACGGATCTCGCGGACAAGTTCGTCGATGTGCGGCTGAAGCACGCGCAGGGGAGGATTCTCCTTCGGCTTGTTGTCTTCAAGCAGTTCGCGGAGATCGAGTTGGGCCTTGCCCGCCTCGGCATCCGCGGATTCAAGCTTGAAGTAGCCCTTCAACGCGTCCGTCAAAACGTTGCCCCCGTGGGGGATCGATCGAGTCATGGAGAACTTGCCGTCCGCGATGACGCTCAGATTGGTCGTCAGCGCGCCGACGTCCACCAGTGCAACCGTAGTCTCCGAGTAGTCGCGCTCCTTGTCCGCTTCGATCAGGGATCGGAACATCGAGAACGCTTCGATCTCGACGATCTCGACGTCCAGTCCGGCGGCTTCCACCGCTTCGACCCGGCTATTCACGATCTCTTTAGGAGCCGCGACAATCAAGACGTCCATTTGGCCATCTTCCGTCGGGCCGATGATCTCGAACTCGATGTAGCAGTCTTCCGGGCTTCCCGGAACGTAGCGTCCGGCTTCGAACTTGATGCTCTTGCGCAGGGTGACTTCCGCCATCTTCGGCATCTTCACCGTTCGCACGAAGACGCTGGGACCGGCGATAGCGATGTTGGCGGTCGTCGCGCTCATATGCGCCTCTTTCATCATCGCTTTGATCGCGGCCGTCACGCTCTGGGCATCGATCACGACTCCGTCGCGTATCGAATCGGCGGGAGTCGGAACGGTGGCAGTCTTCGTCACCTTCCAGTCCTGGCCGTGCCGTTCGAGCTGAACCGCTTTAATCGAGTGGTGGCCCATGTCGATGCCGACCACCGATTTCTTAGAGAAGAAACTCATGTCTTAAGCGGCCTCCTGGTCCTTGCGATCCTGCGGGCGGAGGGCGACCCATTCGTCAAGCGCGGTGCGAGAGAATCGCCAGCGGCCGTCGAGATGGAAGGAAGGCACTTCGCCCTCCTGGGCCATCGCCTCCAAGGAGTGCGAGGACATTCGAAGATGAGCCGCCGCCTCGCGGAGGGTCATAACGGTGTGCTGGCCGGTCACGATGCTCTTGAAGAGCAAGGCGATCTGCTCAGGCGTGAGGAAGAGTTCGAGCCGCACGACGTTGCCCGCGTGGTTCGTTTGGGGGTTCGGGTTGTCCGACATCGGTTTCTCCTGGACGGGCTCGCTTTGGAGCGTCGACTTAACGCGGCCCTTCGGCCGAGCTGCCTCCTTCACTTCATGGGAAGCGGCGGGAGCCTCATCGACTGCCTTCGGCGCCGGGGCCGCCGATTCCACCGGCGAAGTCGGCAAGGACATGGGGGCGTCGAACGCTTCCATGGCCGCGAAGGCGCTTCCGCCGCCGCCCTGGGCTGCGTTGCGGATTGCATCGGCGAGGTTCACGAAGCCACCCCCATACCGGCGTAGTCGTTGACCACGCTATGGACGAGGTAGCCGTCGATGATCTTCGCCTTTTGGGCGAAGGCCATCATCATCGCGTTGTCGGCGATCTGCGAGATGAGTCGCGGGGCGCCTTGACAATATTTGTGGATTTCGAAGATCGCATCCGGCGAGAACGGATGGTTCTCAGCGGTATAGCCCGCCACGCGCAGTCGGTGCAAGATCATCTCGCCCGTCTCGATTGCGTCTAGCGGCTTCAACGCCTGGCGAACTGCCATGCGCTGCTCAAGAGCCGGGACCTTCGCAAGCTTCGCTCGAAGCTCAGGCTGCCCCAAAAGCACCAGCGAGATCAGGAACTGATCGTTCATCTGGCAGTTGAGCAAGAGGCGGATTTCCTCAAGCGTCTGCGAAGATCGGATCAGATGCGCCTCGTCGATCAGCAAAACGACGCGCTGCCCGCGCTCGTAATAGCCCAGCAGCGTGTTGTGCAGCTCCTGCACCAACACCTGTCGATTCTTGCTGTTGCACTCGACCTCTAGCTGCCCGAGGATCTCTTGCAGCATCTGAGTCGGCGTCAAAATTGGATTGACGATCAGCACCATCTTGACCTTGGTTGGGTCAAGCAGTTCGAGCAATTTCCGGCTGACGGTCGTCTTCCCGAGACCGATTGGTCCCGATAGAAGCGCCGCTCCCTTGTTGCGCGTGATCGCATAATGCAGCATCATCAGCGCGTCCTCGTGTCCTCGGCTCATGTAAAGGAACCGTGGATCGGGCGTCAGGCTGAATGGTGGCTCGTTCAAACCCCAGTAGGCTTCGTACATCGTGATAAGGTCTCCGCGGGCAATCCCTGTCAAATGTGTCGGGTTATTCGCCCCGGAACCTCAGAAATTTTTTAGGTTTCCTTCGATCGAGCAGCGTTTGGCCCAAGAGAATGCCGCAGGTGCTTTTCCGCGACCATCGAAGCGGTGGATCGTAAGGAATGCCGGTCTTTCCTTAGCCTGGTATCAACACTTCCTGTACGGGAACAGAACCGGAGATCATCGTCCACACGGCTAATCTAAGGATCTCAGTGGGTCTATCGGCCTGCCTTCGTAAGGACCGTTGAGGCGGCCCATCGGCATAGGGTGAGCGAGCCTAAAAGGACTCGCGCAATCGGAGGAAAAACACTATGTCGCAAGATCAGATTCAATCACTCGTCAACTCGCTGGAATCGCAAGAGGACGGCAAAGCACCGCTTCGCAAGTTCCGTTGGGATGATGGGAGTCGGGATGGTGGGCGTCGCCGGCATGGGCGTCAGGCTGATGCTTCCGGACGAGATCGCAGTTTCGCCCGGTGGTAGAGAAAAAAGATTCAAGAAAGGAGGGAGCCGGCAACGGCTCCCTCTTTTCGCGTTTACTTCTTGATCAAAGCCGGAGTTGCCGCCACCGCCGCCGACGGATCGAGCTTTCCGTAGCCCCAATCGGCGTTCGGCACGCCGCCTGTGAACCTGTCATGGACCGCCGTTTTCTGCAGGATCGCCTTGATTTGGGCTTCGTCCAGGGTTGGGTTTTTCTGGAGCATGAGGGCGATGGTGCCGGCGACGTACGGCGTCGAGGCGCTCGTGCCTTGCCAAGCCAGGTATTTGCCGCCTTCCACCGACAGGAGATTCTCCAGGTCCGCGAGTTCCTTGCCCATCATCGAACCTGCCGCGAGGGGCGAGATGGTCCAGGTTCCCGGACCGGAGATTTCGGGCTTGAGCACTCCGTCGCGGCGGTAGCCGGGGCTCGAATAGTCGGCGATATCTCCTAATTCGTAGTTGAATTGGGTGGAGGTTCCGGCATCGTTTCGCCAATTCGTGCGGAATATGTAGGACCCGACGGTGATCGCGTTCGTGCAGGTCCCCGGAGTTCCGACGAGACCGCGATTCGTCGAGCCGTTGGCGAAAGTGCCGGTGCCGAGCATCGGCAGATACAGGTCGTAACGCCCGTTCTTCACATTCGCGGTCGCCCCGAAGACCGACACGGTGTAGTGCCCGGCGGGCAGTCCGGCGAACAGGATCGCGTTGGTCCCCTGCTCGTCGATGCGAAACAGCTTGGAGAGCGACGCCTGGTCATCCTTCGAGAGCGCATCGGGCGGGATGAAGGCAATGCCCGTGTTGTTGCCCGGCGCGGGCCGGACTTGGATAGTGATGGGCTTGCCCTGCGAGTCGACAAACGGGGCCGCGTTTCCCTTCACGGAGAAGCCCCAATCGTCCTTCGCGTCGAACACTCCGTAGATCGCGGTGATCCCGTCCTTCTGCTCTGGCGCGGATTCCACTTCAAGGCGTCGACCGACAACTCGGACCCCAGGATCGCTCGGAAAGACGTGGCCAGAAACATGGATCCGGCTATTTCCCTCGTTGCCGGCGGAAATCGCTACGCTGATGCCCGGCTTGCCGGCACCGATGAGGGTGTCCAACGCCCTTTCCTGCGGATCGCCTCCGTCATGGGTGCCGGCCTGGCTGCCGGCGCTTATGTTGACTGAAACCGGCTCGTGATGCGCTTTGGCCACCTGTTGAATCCAAGCGACGTAGGGCCCGCATTCGAGGTCGAGCGTCTCGCCCGTGCCAGCTCGAACAATGATGAGATCAGCCTCCGGAGCAACGCCCATAAAGGCGGCGGCGCCTCGCCCGTTGCCAGCAGCCGTTCCCGCGACGGCGGTGCCATGGCCCATCGTATCGGTCGTCTTGACGACGCCCTTGCCTTTCAGCGCGGCGTTGATCTGGATCTGTGTGTAAAGAGTGCCGTGAGGGCCCTCTTCATCGTCGTAGGGGGGCTTCGAACCGATCTTCCCACCGGAATCTTTGTAGCTCGAATCCGTTGTGTCGTAGATCGCCAGAATGCGGCTTGTGCCGTCCGCGTTTATGAAGTCTGGATGCCGCCAGTCGATTCCGCTGTCGATCACGCCCACGGCGACGCCGCGCCCGGTCATGCCCCATCGATTGAGGGTCGGCGCGCTCGTGGCCGGCGCCGATGAGCCGCGAGCGTGGCGTACCTTAAACGCGGGCAGGGAGCCGCGGATGATCGGATCGATGTGGATCACAGACTCCTCGCGGGCAAGCTGAGGAAGGATTGAGGCCCGCACTCGCGCGGTCACGAACCGGCCGTTGCGCGCGACGACCTTGACACCGGGAATGGTCCAATTAGCGGGGGCGGTGGCACTAGAGAGGGTGATCGAGACCGACAGGTAAGGATTGCGGAGGTCGGGATCGATGTTAAAGTTGTGTTGGAGCTGTTCTCCGCTGAACGTCGCGGGCGGCTTTTCGCCGCGGGTCGGGACAAGCTGCTCGACGAGCAGGCCCAGAGCGGGGCTAAATTTTGAATTGGCGCTTATCCCGCGGTGGCGAATTACGACCGACGGCTTCGCGTCGGGGATCACCATCCAATCTTTGTGGAGCTGCGCGGTTCCGAAGCACGCCGCAGCAGACAAGGCGAATAGGGTTAGGGGTCGAATCATGGTGAGCTGGCCTCCTTGTTGAATCATCCGTGGCAGCGTCGACCGCCAAAACTAAGAGACGCCGAGGGCAAAGCCCTCGGCGTCGGCACGGTACTACTCCGTGAGAGTCCAGGTGAACGTGCCACCCGGAGCGAGATAGGCGGAGCGGGGGCCGAAGTGAAGGTCCGTTCCGGGCGCCTTCGCATAGAGGCTGTCGGATCCGGAATGAACGTAGCCGTACGAGTCGCCGTAGGGCGAGACCGTTCCGACGTTGGCGCCATCGACATAGATGTCGACGTAGTAGCCGGTACGATTGTCGATGTGAAGATACGTCGTCTCCGCGGCGCCACGCGTGCGCTTTCCGCCCTTGCGAGCCGGCTTCATCATTCGCTTGCCGCTGTTGTCGGCTCGCTCCATCTTGATGTTGGTGTCGGGGCCGGAGCCTCGAGACTTGGAAGCCTTCGAAGACGCCGACGACGGGCCCTTCTGGGCGATCGCGGCTCCTCCGAGGAGCGTCATAACAGCCAATCCGATAAGTAGGAATCTCTTCATATATTCGTTGCCCTCCGATATTTGGCAAACCTGGGCCAGCCGCCACCTGAAATCAGGCTGCCACGGTTACAGGGTCGCCCGCTGATTATAACAGGCGCTAGCTTCCGTAACAAGGCGGTTGACATTCGATTGGTAGGGGCGGCGCGGATGCGACGCGAAAGTGTCGAGGTCGGGGCTCTTGATGAGCGCTAGTGTCGAAACGTGTGACCGGCGGATTCGCTTCGCTGGTCCTAGGCCTTGCTCGACGCCGAGAGGCCGTTTTTGCGCCGGATGGCTGGCCATTCCATGCCTTCCAAGGGCAGGATTTCTGTTTTGGTTTTCATTTTCACCTCCGTGCCGGCTTTCCCGGGTCGATGGAGTAGCCGATGAACGATCGCGGGCCACCTTACCAAGGTTTTTACTTTTTTAGGGAAATTTTTCGGCGCAGCTCCAGTCGCTTCGCCTGGAGGCTCTCCAGCAGTGTGGCGGTGAGCTTCGAGTGGTGGTTTCGTCGGTCGAGCGTCTTCAGCTCGGCTTCGGCCTCGTCAAACATCCCCGCTTGGACGTAGGCGACCGCCCTTTCCAGATGCGACGATCCGGCTTTCGCGA
>JBBSFL010000096.1:0-10622 GCA_038238735.1 Fimbriimonadales bacterium
GAGGTCCCGAACCTGGGGTTCATAATCGAAGAAGTTAGTGTGTCCTGTCGACACGACGGGGCCCTGCGCGTTGACGTCCTCATCGCCTTCTCCTTCCAGCGCTACCTCGATACGAACGACACCACCTGGCCGGCCCTTTTCCCGATGACTCGATCGGCCCTGCGAGCGATGGACGTGGCGACTCTGGCGACCAAAAACTCGAAAAATCCGATCACCAAGTTCGTGGTCACCGGCGAAAGCAAGCGAGGCTGGACGACCTGGATGGTCGGCGCGGCTCAAGACAAGCGGGTGATCGGCATCGCGCCAGTCGCGTTCGACTTCCTCAACTTCGCGGCCCAGCTAAAAAGACAGGTCGAACTCTGGGGCAAACCGAGCGAAATGCTCGCAAGCTACACAAGCCAAGGCCTCGACCAGATCGTGAACTCCGAAACCGGCAAACGCCTCGTCCGCCTCGTCGATCCCTACTCCTACCGAGCCACTTTCAAAGTCCCCACCCTCATCGTCCGAGGCTCCAACGACCCCTATTGGGCCACCGACGCCACCCGCTACTATTACGACCAGCTCCCCCAACCTCACTCCCTTTTGATCCTGCCGAACGAGGGCCACGACTTCAACCACAAGGACACGTACCTCTCGACGGTCGCCGCCTTTTCTCGGTCCTGTGCCGGAGCGTTTTACTGGAGCATCCGTCGGCCAAACGGGCCGGGCTTAACCGAGAGGAATGCTCGCCTCATCGAAATCTGGACGCCAGACAAGGGCGGGCTGCAACTTCGAACAGCAAAGTGGAGCGTCTGGAAAACGATCAGGCCGACGGACCGAGTTGAGTGGCTGCCAGAGGTGGTGCCACCGAGACAACTGTTCGCTTTATATCACTGGGTAGTACGCGAACACGGCATAGAAAGCTCTATTGCGATGTCTTCCGAGATGGCTTTAGACCGATGAGTCACCGGTTGGACGGACGCCCGCCCGACTCCGCAACAATCACAGACGAAATCCCGCCACGCACATTGAATCGACCAGTCACTCGCATCCACCGCGGCGAGCACTCCGCGACCAACTCTTCCAAAAGCCGGTTCGTAAGTGCCTCATAAAAAATCCCCTCGTTCCGAAACGAGTAGTAATACAGCTTCAAAGACTTCAGCTCCAGGCAAAGCGCGTCGGGAATATAGTCGAGCTCGATCGTAGCGAAATCAGGCTGCCCCGTCTTCGGGCAAACGCTCGTAAACTCGGGGCACGAGTGCGAGATCACGTAATCGCGATGCGGAGCGGGATTGGGAAAGGTCTCAATGGTCACAGATTCAGATTTTGACTGAAGCACTCATCAACCCTCACCCCTCACCCCTCACGTCCGAGGCGCCAGCGTCACCGTCAAGTCCGTCCCGTCCACCCGGATCCGCTTCAACACCGAACCAAACTTCGCCGCCTTCTCCTGCAGAGCCTGATTGATGTAGCCACAAAGCGCCGCCTTATGCTCAGGATCGTCGAGCGTCTCACGCAATTTCCTAGCCACCAAGTCCGCCAAGCGCTGGTGGTAGCCGGTCATCGCGTCGACCAAGTCCACCCGATGGCCCGAAACTGTGAAAGTCAGCCCCTGCGTGTTGATCCGCGAAGTCAGCCGGGTCCGCGTGCTGTCATAGCTCAGACGGCCGGAAGCGTCGACGGAAGGAGTCAGCCAGATCATCACCCGGATGTTCTGCATATAAACGCCCGGCACCACGTGCCCGAGCATCGAATGCGAACCCACGAACTGCGGCCCCGCCCCGTCGAAATATCCCGTAAGTAGAAACTCGCGATCCGTCGCCGTAGCCTCGAACGAGCGCAGGTGGACATCCCGAAGCCGATAGGTCAAATCCCCAAACCAACCAAGGGAAAGCTTCTCGGAAGGGATAGAAAACTCGAACCGCTTCGAACCGAGCCCCGGCCCAAACTGCCCCTGCCCGCCCTTTTCCAAAACTCCACGCCGGCGATGATCGGAAGCCAGGTCGATGTGAGTGTCCCGAAGCGCCTGCGACATCTGAAGCGCCACATAAGACCCCTTGAGGGTCATCTCAAAAGGCGCCGCCTGCGGGCTAGCCGCGACCGGAGACGCAGATTGAAGGACAAGTAGACCGAGCGCAACGACCATCGATGAACCATCGCGAAGTTAGCTGTGAGCCAATTTCAATTCCATCAACTCCAACAGACAGAAAGAAACTAGCCGCTACAGCCGCAGCCGCTTCCGCAACCGCCGCCTGCACCGGCCTCACTGCCTTCCGTCTTGAAGGAGCTTCCGCATCCGCATGAGCTCGTCGCGTTCGGATTCTCGATCTTGAACCCGCCGCCAAGCACCTCGTCGACATAATCAACGGAGGCGCCCTCCATGTACTGAAGGCTCAACGGATCGACATAGATCTTCACGCCTTCCTGCTCATAGATGTTATCGCCCTCTTCCGGAGCGCCGTCATCCAATGCCATTCCATAGGAAAGGCCCGAACAGCCTCCACCGGCAACCCAAACACGGAGGGCGGAACCGGCCTTGTCCTGAGTCTTGATCAGGTCCTGTAATTCTGTTAATGCTCGTTCAGTCAGCGTAATCATGGATCTTGTATTTCCTACGTGCGACAACGAATCCTACGCGAAATGGTTCTGCGCCGTCGCTCGCCTACTCCTATTGTGCCTTACCAAGCGCAATTCCCAACCCCAACATGCATAACTGAAAGACCCGACCAATAATGAGAGGGACCATGGTGCAGCCACACTTTTCCGGCCGAACGAAACTGCTGCACGCAGCGGATGCCTGTTTCCGCAACGCGCCGTACGCGGCCGTCGGAGTCGCCGGCATCCTCGATCTCGCCGGAGTCCGGGCCCCGTCGCTCTATCACCACTTCCAAGACAAGGAAGAGCTTTATGTCGAATGGTTGGAATCCGCTCTCGCCGACACCGCCTACACCTTCGACCCGTCGTCCGCCGGAGATTTACGAACCGAGCTCGAAGCGTTCGCCAGGCACTTGATGGAGAACGTCAAGCTGGACGTTCCTCAAGCCATGAAGGACCTTACAACGCTGGAGCGTGAGGAATCCCAGGAGAGAGCCTACGCGGCCTACGCCCAGTCGATCTATGAACCGCTTTGCGGTCTCCTCCTCCACGCCATCGATCGCTCTGAAGCCAGAATCGAGCCCATAGGCCGCCTCGCCGACACCTTCCTCGCCGGCTGCTGGTCCCTCCGATCGCCGAAAGGCACAGAAAGCGAAGCCGCCCGCTGGTGGGTCAACCTCTACCTCCACGGCATCGGCGCCTGACCTAAACGGAAATCGTTCCCTCGATCGAGTCGTCCATCGTCTTACCGAGGGCCGCCCCGATAAGCATCTTAAGCCCCGCAACCGCCATCGAGTGCTTTGTATCCCAGTAGTAGCCTTGGTCAGGCGCAACCTGAATCACCGTGATCCGGGGATCGTCCACACCCTCGGTGAACCAAGTCTTTACGATTGGCTCCCAAAGCTCTTCGATCTTCTGTCGATCAGTCGAAATTGTCGCCTTGCCACTAAGCTCCAGAAAATCGGAGTGAGGCGATCCCTGGAAAAACAGCCTTACCATAGGCTCAGCTGCAATCTCAGCATTCGTGTGGCTGTCGGATGCGCTCAGGAACCAAAGTCTTCCGGCATCGTCGACCTGCTGCACGCTCATCGGTCGAGCCCCGGTCGATCCTCCTACCGCCCGCTCGGTGCAGAAGAAACAGGTCTTCGCTACTTTGACTAGCTCCCGAATCTTCTCTATCGCCTGCAAGCCTTGAAGATCGGCGCGATTCTCTTCCGACTGATTTTGGTTTATTGAATCCATTGCCCTGAAAATGCCCCCGGTTTGAGCTTTCGGCGAGTCGCAATCCCGGAAAGTTCCAAAGCGAGATGCCTAGAAAATTACGGGCGGGGACGGCCTCGACGGCGAATCAAGAGCGCACCCAGACCCACGGCTATGATAGTCGCCGGCTCCGGCGTCGGCGAGCCCGCCGAATTGCGGCCCACGGGATGGATAGCGACCTCGAAGGCGTCAGCGATCTTTGCGTACCCAAGGTCGTTGGGATGCACGTCGTCGAACAGGTCCGTGCTGTAGTTGAATCCGTCGTACACGTCGGCGTACAGCACGTTCCGCCCGGCCGCGACCTGTTCGCCCACCATCGTGTGGACCAACGCGTTCACCATCGGATCCCAGTCTTGCCGAAGCGTGTGCGCCGCGTTTGAGGCGGGAATGCTTGCCCAGACCACCCGTTCGGCAGGTGCGAGCGCGTAGATCGTATCGAGCAGAGTTGTGTACTTCTGGCGGAGAATTGACTCGGGCGAGGGACCGTCGTTCGTACCGCACATCAGAAGGATCGTGTCGGGATGGTCGCGGGCGATCCAGTCCTGAATCTGTAAAGCCCCCGGGTTACCCGTGTTGCCCTGATAAAAGTTGTCGATCCCCCACCCGGCATGCCCTTCATTAGGCAGCCCGGGACGGTCCATCGATTGACCCACATAGGTGAACGTGTCGCCGTCGGCGGTGAGCTGGGAGGCAAGAAGGCCCCGATAGCCGTTGGGCAAGCCATACATCTCGCCCCCCGCCCCGCACGTGATGGAATCGCCGACGCACATCACATTCCCGAGATCGATCGCGCTAGCCACGCCCGACAGGGCCGCAAACGCCAAAACATACTTCCCGCGCATTATGCAGACGAGTCACGGCAAGAACCGATCTAATCCGACCGGCAAGGTTGCCAGAAATCGCGGCCCGTGTAAAGAGGACCCGGAATCGAGTTAGTTGCGCAAGCAGGGCAAGTCCGACCAGAATTTCCGTAACTTTCCGCAAACCCCCTACATCTTCCAGGACCTTGTCGTAAAGTCGTGGCCGATGGTCGGGGAAAATACACCGATGAACATCGTCCCGGTGTTACTCGGCCCTAGGCATTCCGAACTCCCCTCTGGGATTGGGCCGATATGGGCCCAGCGTCGGCTTAAGCAATGGTGGACAAAGCGCACTTTGCACCCGTAGCCAATATCGCAGACGTCCAGCGCTTCGAGAGCCGGAGAAACTGCTCCAACTTGGGCGGAGACCCAGGAAGCCGAGCATGAGTGTCAGCATCTCGAGAGCGGGGAATATGCGCAGGCCACCTTGACGAAATGTTGTTCCCGAGTACATAGAGGTGCGGACGTAGCAATGCGGGCCTGGATAGGCTTCGATCTAATTCCAAAACTTAGCCCTGTACGTGGCCGCTTTGCCAGCCCGCCGGGAAACAGGGAATGTCTCAGATTCAAACCCCCGGGGCGAACTGCCAAGAGGGCCTGAAGGCGACCGATTAATGATTGTGATTCGCCGAAGTGCGTCGTGAAACTGTGAAACTGTGAAACTGTGAGCCTCCCCAGATCACAGATCACCGATCACAGATCAAAGGTCAGCTAGCCGCCAGCATCCGGGGAGCCTCAATGACTTGCGCCTTCGCAAGTGCCTCATCGAAGAAGATCATCCGACGGGCCTCCGCGAAGGAAGTGATCCCACTCTGGACAAGCTGAAGGACAGCCTCTTGGAGCGTCTTGTAGCCGTAAGGCAGGGCCGCAGCGTGAAGTTCCTCCACCGTGCCCCGCTTCGCGATCACATCGCTGACCGAGCCCGTAACCGGCATGATCTCATGGACCGCCCGGCGGCCCTTGAAGCCGTTGCCGTTGCAGTTCGGACAACCCGCGCCCGTCCACTCATGTGATAGCCCATCGCCGCCCATATAGGCCTGAGAAAGGCGGCGGTCATGATCGCTCACCGGACGCTTCGTCCGGCAGTCGGTGCAAAGCACCCGAACAAGCCGCTGAGACATGATGCCCACGATGGAAGTGGACAGAAGGAACGGATCGATCTTCATATCCAGCAACCGCGGAATGGCGCCGGGAGCGTTGTTACAGTGCAAGGTGCTAAGCACCATGTGGCCCGTGATCGAGGCGCGGATCGCGGTTTCGGCCGTCTCGCTGTCGCGGATCTCACCGACCAGGATGACGTCCGGATCTTGCCTCAGTAGAGCACGCAGTTGCTTGGCAAAGGTAAGGCCGACCTTCTCATTGACTTGAGACTGCCCAATACCGTCGATGTCGTACTCCACCGGATCTTCGCAGGTAAGGATCGTATTCTTGCCGTTGTTCAGCTCTCCAAGCGCCGCGTAGAGAGTCGTCGTCTTACCGCTTCCCGTAGGACCGGTCACCAGAAACAGGCCGTACGGCTTGTCGACAAGGCTCTTGAACAGTTCGCAGTTGTCGTTCGTGAACCCAAGATCGTCGAGCTTCTTGAGCGACATCGCCCGGTCCAGAATTCGAAGCACGATACGCGGCCCGTGGAAATTTGGGCAGACCGAGATACGCAGGTCGATGGTGCGGCCATCGAGCTTCACCGTAATGTGGCCGTCCTGCGGAAGGCGCGTCTCGACGATGTCGAGCTCCGACATGATCTTGAGCCGCGCGGCGAGCATCGGCATAAGCTCCAATGGGAGCTCTCGAACTAGCTGCATCTGTCCGTCCATTCGGAATCGAACCTCGACACGGTTGAAGCGGGGCTCGATATGCACGTCGCTAACGCCGCCCCGGATCGCTTCCGTGAGAACCTGGTTGACCATCCCAACGACCGGCCGAGTGTCGATCTCACCGAGTTGGTTGTCGTCGCGAGCATGCTTCGTTCTGGGTCCAGCCTCGTCGAGGGCTTGGGTGACGAGACTATCGATCGAGGTGACCGGCGCCGCCTTGCCGAGCGCTCGGGCGATCAGATTAGCCAGCCGATCCTCATTCGCGAGAACGGTCTCGATTCGATGCTTGCTGAGATTCCGGGCAAGGTCGATGGCCTGAACGTCCATCGGGTTCTTCATCGCAAGCACAAGAAGGTCCCCTTTGACCGCGACGGGCAGCATCTGGCTCTGCTCGCAGACTTCTAAAGGCAATAGATCCATAGCCTCC
Source organism: Fimbriimonadales bacterium (assembly GCA_038238735.1). GTDB lineage: Bacteria > Armatimonadota > Fimbriimonadia > Fimbriimonadales > Fimbriimonadaceae > JAFDWR01. The sequence continues at coordinate 6,936 of JBBSFL010000096.1, forward strand.
GCCGTGGGAGGATCCTTCTCGAGTTGCCAAGGCGAAATGCCCATCTGGGCAGCCAGAGCGCGGAGTAGGAGGGTTTCGCTGATGTAGCCGAGCTTAACTAGAATCCGGCCGAGCGGGCCGGGAGTGGTGCGCTGGACTTCCAGCGCTCGGTCGAGTTCCTCTTGGCCGATCAACTTGTTCGCGACAAGCATCTCGCCGAGAAATGGATTGCCTTTCTGGAGGCGCTTGGCGCTATCAGGCGGGAGGTCTTCTTCGTCGACGACCGCCGTCCGCTTGATTTCGACGTCGTTCTCTTCCTGGACGAAGCCCGTCATTTGGCTCGGCTTCGGTACGAGGAAAGCAGGCTTGCGCACAGACTTCCGTCGCTCTTCCGGCGCAGGCGCTTCGAGATCGACGATCGGATGCTCGTCGAGCTCCGATAAAACATTGGACCAGGAAAACCCATTTGACATACCCAAGAACTCCACGGAGGTTGTTCCACACTGCCGGGAAATGTTTTGGGCAGCAATTGTGCGAGGTCAGAGACCCAGCTTGGGCCACATGGCGTCGATTCGACGCTTAACGTCGAAGTCCATCGTGATGAGCTTGGGGAACTCGCGGGTGAATCCGTTTTCGCCGGGCCACTTGTGGGTGCAGTCGAAGCCGATCTTGCCCCCAAAGCCTTCGGAAACGGCCGCATGGTCCAGTTGGTCGATGGGGCCGCGACTCAGGAGCGTGTCGCGCATCGGGTCCGTGTTAGCGCCGAGACGGAAGAGGACTTCTGAAGTGTTTTGGACGTCGCAGTCTTGATCGAAGACGAAGATCATCTTGGTGAATGCAAGCCCGCCGAGACCCCAAAGGGCGCTCATCACCTTATAGGCGTGGCCGGGATATTTCTTATTGATCGAAACGAAGGCAAGGTTATGGAAGCCGCCTTCGACGGGCAAGTTCATGTCGACGATGTCGGGCACGCTGAGCTTGATCAGGGGAAGAAAAATTCGCTCGACGGCCTTGCCCATCCAGCCGTCTTCCATCGGCGGCTGCCCGACGATGGTGGCCGGATAGACGGGCTTCTCCCGCATCGTGAGAGCAGTGACGTGGAAGACGGGGAAGTCGGCAGCGAGGGAGTAGTAACCGGTATGGTCGCCAAACGGGCCTTCGAGGCGACGCTCTTCGGGATCGACGTATCCTTCCAGAACGAATTCGCAGTCGACCGGGACCTCGACGTCGACAGTTTTGGCTTTGACGAGCCGGACGTTTTCTTTCCTCAGGAAGCCGGCAAAAAGCATCTCATCGATGCCCGGGGGCAGCGGCGAGATCGCTGCGAAGGCGTAGGCCGGGTCTCCCCCCAGGCAGACAGCGACGTGGAGATGGCCTGCTTTGGGGCCCTCGGATGTTGCGCCCCTGGTGGTGGAGGTGGCCCCCGCTGTAATTGCTCCACGACTTGATTTGTCGCCAGCGTCTTCCATATGCCGCATGCCAGTTTTGTGCATCTGCCAGTGCATGCCGCAAGTGTTCTTGTCGTAGACTTGGATCCGGTACATGCCGACATTGCGCTTGCCGGTGATCGGGTCGTGAGTGAAGACGAGAGGCAGCGTGATGAACGGGCCGCCGTCTTCCGGCCAACAGGTAAGGACGGGGAGCTTGGTGAGGTCGATTTCGTCGCCGGTTAGGACGACCTCCTGGCAAATGGCCCTACCGCTGGTGGATTTCGGCGGAAGATTCTTGAATTCGCCGAAGAGCCTAGGAAGTTGCTTGAGGGCCTCGATGGCGCCTTTCGGAAATTCGGGTTTGAGGAGCGCTTCGATTCTCTTGGCGTGCTCCTCGAAGTCATCCGCTCCGAGGGCAAGGGACATCCGGCGCCGCGAGGCCATTGTGTTGATGGCAACGGGATAGGCGTAAGACGTGCGTGAGGAGCCTGGATCGTTTTGCTTTCGCTTTGAGAGGCGGCCCATGACGGCGCTACCCGGATCTTGAGTTCGGATCGGACTGCCACCGCCCATTACGTTCTCGAAAAGTAAGGCGGGGCCGTTTGCCTTTACGACTCGGTCGGCGATCTCGGTGATTTCGAGGTAGGCGTCGACCGGCTCGTCGATGCGGCGCAGCTCTCCCTTTTTCTCAAGGGTCTTGAGGAACTGCTGGTAGTCGCGGTAGGCCATGCGCCGGTGAAGTCTACGCCTTCTGCTCGCCGCTCGTCCGCCTTTGCCGAACATGAGTGGGCGGGCTTAGGTCGTAGACTCGTGAAACGCCTATTGTTTGCACTTGTGATGTTAGCTCCGTTATCGAGCCTTGGCCAAGGACCGAAGATTGGCGAGGCGGCGCCGCAATTTACGATCCACGAGATCGACGGGAAGCTAAGAACGCTCAAGCTGCTCGAAAATGAAGGCCCGTTTTTCCTGTATTTTGGAATGGCGGGTGATCCCGTGGATGACGCTGTGCGGCCCTACATCAATCGCATCGCTAACACATACGTCCCTTCGCGGGCCAAGTGGTATGCCGTGATGGACATGAAGCCCAGCCAAGCTCGCTCTTGGTCTTCAGAGACGAGGCTGCCCTATCACGTCTTGCTCGATACAGGGGGAACGCTTCGACGACTGTTCAGGGTCGAGAATGCTCCCACCATCGTCGAGATCGGGGTGAGCGGAAAGGTTCTTCACGTCTGGACGGGATTCTCGGGCGAGGGAATGAAGCGCATAAATCGCGAGGCGGCCACGATCAATCGGATGAAGCTTCACGACTTCGAATTCTCGCGGACTCCGAGCGTGACGCAATATAGCCGCGGATTTGGAACCTAACCTGGCTTCCGATCTCCGAGGGAGAAAGTCTGGGTTTCAGGGTTTAGCAAGGCCTCTTTGAGATGCATAGCGGCTTGGTCGGTGGTGAAGACCTGTCGGAAGGCAGCATCGACCAGGTTGAAGACTTCAAGAAGCGATTCTAGGCGTTGCTTCAGCGTGGAGGCGGCGTCCGTTTCTTCTTCCTCCGGCGGAATCATGGCGAGACATTCTCGGAGAGCGTCGGCCGTTGGATCGAGTTCGCGCCGCTTTCTCTCACGTACCACCCGGATGAACATCTGATAAGGATCGGTTTCGCTTAGGTACGTATCCTTGCGGTCGCCGGGGCGACGGAAGCGTCGGACGATGCCCCAGTCCATCAGCTCGCGAAGGTTCATACTAGCGTTCCCCCGGCTTATTTGGAGCCGTGTCATGATCTCGTTCACGGACAAGGGGTTCTCGCTTACGAAGAGTAATGCGTGAATCTGCGCCATCGTGCGATTGATCCCCCAGCTAGAGCTCATGCGTCCCCATTCCAGGATGAACTGGTCCTGAGCCGACTGAAGACCGGATTGTAGGGGAGATGGGAACGTTTTCTCAGACATCTTTCCTGCTCAGTATAGGCATTGAAAGCTCTGGTGCCCTAGGCTCGACGCGCCGACAATTCTTCTTGGATGGGATTGAAGAACGAAGAATTTCGCCGGGCGCGAGCACGGGCTCAGAGCGTGAAGGGCGACCTGATGGTCTCCTGTTGGGTGGATGAACTTGCCGACCATGCCATCTACCTCTTGGCCGAGCCGAATTCTGGCCTGCTGCCGGGCACCCGCATCTTGCTCACGATCGACGGCGAGTCAGCCGCGATGATGATGGGGGAAGTTGGGGAAGCGAGGATGCAGGGCGCTTGGGAGCGGCTAGAGGTGAGGTTTCACACGGCTCC
>JBBSFL010000097.1:0-10594 GCA_038238735.1 Fimbriimonadales bacterium
CAAATTCGGCCATGTTTGGCGTTGTCGAACAGGGATCGGACGAGGACGCCGGGTTCGCCGGGGAAGGCCTCGTGGATTTGTGGCATCGGCACGAGAGGTTTGAACTCGTATCCCGTATAGACGGGGGTGCCTTGCTTGAGAGCTCCCAAAAGCTCCAGGTAGGTGAGAGCGGTCCGCAGAACGAGAGGCCGCAGATCGTGACGCCCGCCCAGGTCGTACTGGTCGACGACGAACGAAGGGCCTGCCGTTAACAACTCTCTCAGCAGCGACTTTAGGGCCTCCCGAGTCGGAGTGTCGCCGTAGGCGAAGTTCTCAAGCGCCGGTAGGTCGTCGCGACATGCTAGCATCTCGACCGTTGACGGCAGGCCGTCTCGACCGGCGCGTCCAATCTCCTGGGAGTAGCTTTCGAGGCTCTTGGGCAGGTTGTAGTGGTAGACATAGCGCACGGTGGCCTTGTCGATTCCCATACCGAAGGCGATCGTCGCTACTACGATTCGGTCATCGCCCTCCATCCACCAATCCTGAAGGTGGCCGCGCACTTCCGCGTCCATCCCGGCGTGATAAGCCTTCGCGGGGAGGCCACTCGCCGCTAAGTCATCGGCAACCGCGACGGCGGTCCTTTGGAGCGTCACGTAGACGATCGTTGGACCGGGAGGACGAGTGCGCAATCGCTCCAGCAAGACGGCATCTCTTTCGTTTGCCGTGACGGGAGACGTGAGAACCGTGAGGTTTGGGCGGTAAAAGCCGGTGACAATGGCGTCGCATTTGGCGATGCCGAATGCCTCGCAGATATCGATCACAACTTTAGGGGTTGCGGTCGCGGTGAGGGCCAAGACTCGTTCGGCGTTCATCGACCGCGCGGCCTGAGCGAGCTTCAGATAATCGGGCCGGAAGTTGTGGCCCCATTCGGAGATGCAGTGCGCCTCATCGATGGCGAGCATCGAAATCTTCATTCGGGCCAGTTGGGCGAGAAATCGCTCGTTGTTGAACCGTTCGGGTGCTACGTAAAGCATCTTGAGATCGCCCGATGCCATCGCTTGGTTGATCGCCAAGACCTGCTCCGCGGATTGGGTCGAGTCCATCCGCTCCGCGGCTACCCCTTTGGATTTGAGGAAGTCGATCTGATCCTTCATCAAAGCGATTAGGGGGGACACGACGAGGGTCAACCCATCCAGTTGAAGCGCCGGAAGTTGGTAGCACAGCGACTTACCCGCTCCTGTCGGGAAAACTGCGAGGGCGGAGCGCCCTTCGAGCAGCGCCTCGATGACCTCGACCTGTCCGTCTCGGAAATTTTTGAACCCAAAAACGGTGCTTAAGATGGAAGAGGGATCGGAGAGGGTGGGCGGTGGGGCCATGGCGGGGTCGTCCCAGTATATGCCGGAACAACTCATTTGTGTAGACAGATGTTTGCGTTATTTTGCTTTTGGCGCCGTTACTGGAACAGGAGTGGCGCCGGATCCGATAGCGTGGAGAAGCTGGGCGCGGGCTTGTTGGACTAACGACTGCGCATTCACTAAGTTGACCCGCGCGGAGACGAGGGCAGTCTGCGCATTCGTGACTTCGAGAAAGATGGAGACACCGGCCCGGAAGCGGCCCTCGGCAAGCCGAACGGACTCGGTGGCATTCGCCACTTGGCTCTGCGCGATGTCGACACGCTGCTGCGCGGAGTGGAGATTTACCCACGCCTGAGCCACGTCGCTCACAGCTTGCAGCGACGCTTGCTGCAGGTTCGCGACTGCGATCTGGACATCGGCGCGAGCGACCTTAGTGGCTCCGGCCGCGGATCCGCCGTCTAGAAAGTCCCAATTCAGCGAAATGCCGACGTTCCCGGTCTGACTCGCAAATGGATCGTTCGGCCCGCGCGAACCCGCACTGAGGTTAAGGCCGATGTTCGGGGCGTTTCCGGTTTTCGCGGCCGACAGGCTAAAGCCTGCCGCTTTCAGAACCTGCTGCGCGGAGCGAACCTCCGGCCGCTGGTTGAGGGCGGTGGCGACAAGCGAGTCCACATCATCCGTCGGCGGACTGGGTTCTTCGCTGCCTGCCGACTGAATCGGTGTGCGCGGGTCTACGCCCATGAGGAGAGCCAGATTGATGCGCGAAGTCAACGCGGTCTGCCTGGCTTGGGTCAGCTGTTGGGAAGCCTCGCCGACTGTCGTCGCGGCCTGCAAAACGTCGGCAGGCGCGCCAAGGCCTGCCGTCAACCGAGCCTGGGCAAGCGCAAGTTCCCCTTCCGTATTGGCCAAGTTCGCTTCTTGAACGGTGACCACCTGCTCGTCCTGCTGGTACACGTAGAAGGCCTGCTTGACCTGCAAGGCGATGTTCGCCTGGGTCGCGGTCAAATCCTGTCTTGCCGCGGTCTCCCGGGCAGCCGCTTCGCGCACGAGGTCGACCGTGTGGTTGAAGTCGAATAGAAGTTGGCGCAGGGCAACCGAAGTGTTGAAACCGGTCGAGCCGCCGCTGGAGCCGCTCGATCCGCTGGAACCGCTCGTGCGGAAGGACTGCGTTCGGTCGTAGCTGGAGCTTAGGCTTGCATTTGGCAATAGTCCGGCACGGACCTGTTGAGTTCGCCCTTGCGCGGCTAATATTTGGGCTCGGGCGATCGCCACGTTGGGCTGCATCCGCAATGCGATTTGGGCAGCCTCCTCCGCGGTGATCGGGTTGGATATCTGGCTCTGAGAAGGTAGGGGAAGCGTAATGGTGGGCGGCTTCGGGACGGGCGTGAGATTCGGCTGAATCGGCGGAGTTTGAGCCGACAACAGGGCACTCATGCAACCGAAAGCCAAAACCGCAAGCCGTCTCATCCTCCAGGTTCCTTAGGGGCGTAGGGCGGCATGATGGGAAGAGCCTGCTCAAGTTCGGCCGTCGTCGAAAGACTTTCCGCTCCGTGGGCGTGAGGCTCGGCAGTGGCAAGCAGCTTTTCGAGAACGGAAACGACTTGGTTCTGTTCGCTTTCCTCCATGCCGGCGAGCACCTTCTTGGCGCGATCGACACGCCGCCTGCGACGTTCCAGCATCTTGTGTCGGCCCTCTTCGCTAAGGCCGATGTGGCGGACTCGGCGATCGTCGGTATCGCCCCGGCGAGCCACCAATCCCATCGACTCGAGGCGGTTGATCATCTGCGTGCACGCGCTCATCGAAAGGGCAAAATCTTCACTCAGATCAGAAACTGTACGGTCGCCGACAAAAAGGGTTCGCATGACACGAAGCTGCGCCATGGGGAGTTCGATCAGCGGATCCTCGGGATCTGGATTGAAAAGCGATCGCATCAGGCGCGGAAGCATCGCTTCAAGGCGAATCGCAAATTCTTCCAAGCCGTTATCCACGAATGTCCACCTCGACAGGCTCCGGAGCTAAGGGAAGCGGACCCACGCCGGCAGGCGGCGCGAGGTCTCGCGGATCTTTGCGAACTTTGCGGGCAAGGTCGTCGAAGATCGTGTAGACAATCGGAACAATAAACAGCGTGAGCATGGTTGAGGTCGTGAGTCCGCCGATAACCGCTGTCGCCAGAGGGGCCTGAGTCTCTGAGCCGCGTCCTAGCGCCAGTGCCAAAGGCAGCATACCGAGGATGGCCGCGAAGGTCGTCATCAGGATCGGGCGCAGTCGTGTCGGAGCTGCCGTTAAAATGGCCTGATCCCGCGAGACACCCCGTCCGCGAAGCTGGGTCGTGTAATCCACGAGAAGGATGCCGTTCTTCACGACAATGCCTATCAGCATGAGCAAGCCGATGAAGGCTGTGAGTCCAAACGATCGCCCGGTAAGGAAGAGGGCGAGGATGACGCCGATGGCGCAAAGAGGGACAGACGTTAAGACAACCAAGGGGTAGACGAACGACTCGAACTGCGATGCCAACAACATGTAAATAAGGGCGATCGCGAGGAATACGGCGAGTCCGAGGCCAGAGAATTCCTCCCCCCGCCGCTTCTGGTTCGCCCCGAAGTCCCAATAGGTGCCTTGAGGAAACTCGACCTTGCCGAGCGCCTTCGTTACATCGGCCTGAACTTCGCTCTCACTCCTATCCGCCAGACGGCCGGTGACAGCGATAAAGCGCTGGCGGTTCAAGCGCGTGATTTCATTGGGGCCGAGGTTGTAAACGGGAGTCGCCACCTGGCGGAGGAGAATCGGCTTGCCCGAGGAGGCTCCACTTCCCATGGAAGGGGTGATGGGCAGGTTGAGAAGCTCGGTGGGGCTCTTGCGCAGGTTCGTCGGCACCTGAACGTAGATCGGATATTGGTAGCCCTTCTCCTGATAGTAAGTCGAAAGGGCGCCGTTGGTGCTGGTCGCGAGAGCGCTCGCGATGTCTTGGAAAGAAACGCCCAGGGAGACGGCTTTCTCCCGGTCGACCTTCCATTGAAGCTCCGGCGAGGCGTCCTGCACGCCCAGGTCTACGCTCTCCAAGCCCGGAATCTGCCGCATCGCGTCAGCTACTTCACGCGCCTTTGCCGAGACGACCGTTTGGTCTTGGCCGAACACGTCGACCTCCATGTTCGTCGCGCCTCCGGTGAGGATTTGCGTGACAAGGTCATAGGGGGTGAGATTGATCCGAGCGCCGGGGATCCTTGCCATTTGCCGCTGTAAAGTCTTGATAACGTCCGTGGTCGAGTGTTTGCGATTCTGCTTCAGCCGAACAGTCGCGCCGCCCTGATAGCCGATCGAGCTTGAACCGGCACCCCGAATGCTAAGGTTCGTGCCGGACGCGGAGAAAACCATCTGAACGTCGGGGTTCGCGAGGAGGATCTTCTCCACCTCGTGCATCGTCCCGTCCGTCACCTGGTAGGCGGTGCCCACTGGATGCTTTACGTTCACGGTGAAGTCGCCGCTATCCGTCTGGGGCAGCATCTCGGTTCCGATCATCGGCACGAGAAGGAAGCTCACGACGGTGACCGCGACGGCCGCGCCAAGAACGAGCCAGCGATGTTTCAGAGCCCAAACGAGGCCGCGATGGTAGGACGCGTCTAGCGCAGCAAGTTTGTTACCGAACCAGTTGAAGGACCGAGTAACAAATGTTTCGCGCTTGCCTCGCTCCCGTCGAAGTTCGGGGTGCGCCTCCTCTTCGACCTCCTCCTCCTTGATCAGGCGGGACGCGAGCATCGGAACGACGGTGGTTGCGTCGAGCAGCGATACTGCGATGGAGAAGATCACCACGAAGGCAAACTGGGTGAACGTCTGGCCCGACTGTCCCTTGATCAAGAGCAGAGGTAGGAAAACTACGATGACGGTAAGAGTCGAAGCGACAACGGCGGGCGCGATCTCGCCGGTCGCCGTGACGGCGGCTTCCGCCGGCTTTCGTTTATCGCGCTCGATGTGCCGGAAGATGTTCTCCAGCACCACGACGGCGTCATCCACGATAAGTCCCGTTGCGAGTGCGAGGCCGCTGAGCGAGATGGTATTCAGCGTGAACCCGCAGAAGTAAATCAGCGCAAACGTGGAGAAAACGGAAATCGGGATCGAAAGCGCGACGACCAACGTGCTCCGGAAATTTCGAAGGAAGAAGAGCAGGATGAGGATGGCAAGGGAGCCGCCGATGATTGCCGACGTCTTAAGGTCGTCGATCGAGTTTTGGATAAACCCGCCCTGCTCGTAGCCCAAATTGAACTTGAGGTTCGGATAGAGCTTTTCCACCTGGGCGACCTTTTGCCGCACATTCTCGCTTGTCGTTACCGTGTTGGCATCGGTCTGCTTTGTGATCGTGATGCCGACCGCGGGCTCCCCGTTCAGTCGCGTCGAGATTCGCGTTTCTTGGTGGCTGTCTACAACCTTTGCGACCATGCCAAGCGTCACGAGGCTGCCATTAAAGCTGCCGATCGGCACATTCCTGGCGTCAGCGAGCGAGTGGAAGTATCCGACGGACCGGATCGTGTACTCGGTGTTTCCGGCTCTCGCGATGCCCGCGGGCAGAGCGATGTTCTCCTGGACGAGCCTCTTCTGTACGTCAGAAAGGGCGACTCGATATGCTTGCAGCTTGCTCGGATCGACGTCGACGATGATCGCTCGCTGCTGGCCGCCCGTGATCGTCGCGGCAGCAACTCCATCGGCTGACTCAATCATCGGGCTGACTTCATTGTCGAGGATGGTCCGGAGCTTCACCGCGTCGCTTTCGCCCGACACCCCATAGACCATGATCGGTAGCGCAGAAGGGTCGAACTTCGAAACCGTCGGCTCTTGCAGAGTCGGATCGTTCGGAAACGATCTCTTGGCACGCTGAACGAGTTGGAGGACATCGACTGCGGCCTGGCCCACATCGGTGCCCCAGTTGAACTGGATTCGAACCGAGCTTTGCCCCTGCGTGGTGCTAGAGCTGACCAAATAGATTCCAGTCGCAGAGGAGACGGCCTGTTCGACAGGCCGGGTGATCTGGGTCTCCATCTCCTCCGGCGCCACGTTGGGCCAGGTCGTGTTGACTACGATCGTCGGGATGCTGACCTTGGGAAGGAGATCGATGGGCAGCTTCGTCAAACATATCGCGCCGAGGAGGACCAGCGCAGCAATTCGCATCGTAACCGCGACGGGGCGCTGGACGGAAAATCGGGCGAAATTCACGGAGTCGCGCCTCTGCGCCCTTGACCCTTGCCGCTTCCGCCGGGCGCCCCGCTCTTCTTTTCGGAAGCTGCGTCTCGAACTTTCTGCCCGTCCTTGACAGGGGTGTAGCTGAGAACGACGACCTTGTCACCGGGCTTTAAGCCACTCTTGACCTCATAGGATTTCGCGTCCGATGCGCCAAGAACAACTGTCGTATCGTGAGCGACCGACTCGGAATCCACAGTAAAAACGTGCGCTCCGTCTGGCTTCTGCTGAACAGCTTCTCTCGGGATCGCTACCGCCGCTTTTACGCTGCTTACCGTGAAAGTGATGTGAGCGAACATCCCTGGCCTCAACTGAGTACCAGGATTGTCCAGTCGAATTCTAACCGTGAATTGGCGGTTTTGAGGATCCGCAGACTTGTTGATCTCGGTAACCGACCCATTCACCTTCTTTCCGTCCAAAGAGTCGAAGGAGATGGCGACCAACATACCTTGCCGAACGGCACCGCTCTGGTCCACCGGAACGGTGGTGGTCACATAAACCCACTTCAGATATTGAACAGTCAGAATCTCGGCGCCGGGGGTCGCATTGGCTCCAGGATCCATCTGGCGGGAAGTGACGGTTCCTTCGATCGGCGACTTTATCACGGTGTAGGCCCTTCGAGCTTCGGCCTGGCGAAGCTGCGCCACTGCAGCGGAGACTGAGGACTGAAGGGCGGCCAGATTCGCCTGGTAAGCAGGACCCTGAGATTGATTCGCGACCGCCACGTCCAGATTGGCCTGGGCTTGCTTCACCTTAGCTTGTGCGTCGGCAATATCCGATCGGCCCTTTCGCTTGGCGATTGAAACCTGTTGCTCTGCCGATTTCTGCACGGCTTGGGCGGAATGCAGCGCGGATTCGGCGCTCGACTGCTGCTTGATCGCGACTTGGACCGCGCTTTGCTGAACTTGCAGAGTCGTTTTTGCGTCATCGACATCCTGGGCGGCGACGAATCCTTGCTTGTAAAGGGAGTTCGTTCGGTCGAATTTGGTCTGGGCGTTGGCCTCTTTCGCCTTGGCGCTCGCGACCCCGGCGGAAGCGCGGTCGACGGCAGCGCGAGCCGCCGCGACTCTCGCCTCGGCGTCCGTTACGGCGGATTGTGCGGTGGCAATCTGCGCGCTGTAGTTCTGTGAAACCTGGTTTAGATCGGCCCGCGCACTGCTCACGGCTGCTTGCTGCTGCCTTATCTGCGAGGAGATTCCGACGTTGGTAGAACCTTGGGTGAGTTGGGCCTGTGCCAGCCTGGACTGCGCCTCTGCGACCGCGGCTTGTTGCTGAAGGACTTGGCCCTCGACCTCGCTTGGATCGATGCGAACCAGAACTTGACCAATCGTAACTGGGTCGCCCTCGCGGACCTGCAGAAGGTCGATTCTGCCTGCCACCTGCGAGGCGATTTTTACGTTGAATGGCGCCTCTACTGAACCAACGGTATCGAGAGTCTCTTCGATTAACTTCGGACCTGCCGACCCGAGGTCGACAGATGGGGCGGAGCGCTGCCGGGATTGCTGACCCTGCTGCAAGGACGCATCTTGGGACTTTTTGCCGATTATCCGCCAGGTTACGAGTCCGCCAAGAAGGAGAACCGGAATTCCGATCGCAACAACACGTTTCATTCTGGAGATAACACTTAAGGTGGCTAAACAATTATGACGACCACGCTTGGATTATGGTCCCTTATAATTTATTAACCTGCAATTTGAACCGGTTCATACTCGCCGTTTGCGTACGCCAAGTTCAATTCAGAACAAATGCACTTGAGCGCCTCCAGTTGAGATGCCTTCGACATAGCCATAAAGGGCGGGACGTGAAGGAAACCCACCGCCCTGCTTCTAAAAGTTGAGAGCGTTCGGAAGAGCAGGTCGTTGCAGAGATAGTCCCCGGCGTCGCGGCTTACGGCGACCCGTTCCCCCAGGCGATTTACAACTACGGGCGTCCAGAGCGTGCTTCCGAAAATCGCGGGAGCTTCCGAATCGATAGTTCCTGGAAGCGAGACGCCCTCGACGTCGGGCGCGCCGCCGCGCATGTTCCGTCCGAAAAACTCAATCTCGAATCTGTGTCGCGTCGGGGCAACACCCAACATCAGGAGGGCATCGAAGTCCTCTTCCGAAACCGAATTTAGAAAATCCGTCACTGCCGCGTAAGACACGGCCAAAATCTTATGAGCCATTCCCGACTCCCGAGCAAGAACCTCCGACGGGTTGTCGATTACTCTTGAGAACGGCCCAAACCCCGTAACCAGGAGACGCATCGGAGGAGGCTACCTCGCACAAAAAGGAGGCCCAGGCGTTGCCGCCTGGACCCGCTACAGAAACAGGTTTCCTTACCGAACTAGAAGTTGGAGAAGGTCCACCTTATAGGTGAAGGGTGCTGGGGCCGCCCCATTTACCGGTCGAACCGGGTAATGCCCCCTCAACCGAATTGCCACCTGATTTGTGTTGCTGATGTATCGGGCGACGTTCGTCGAACGAATCTTCATCCCGAAGACATCTCCCTGCACGTCAGAAAGCGCCGACGGACCAATCAGCTCGTACACGCCCGTCGCCCAGTTCATTGCCCAAACCATGTTAGTGCCACCGACGGCTCCACCTTCGGTTTGATACTGAATGGTGACGCGCGACGTACCGATCGGCACCGTGAATACCGCATCCAGACCGGCTGCGGAACCGAACTGCGGGAAGAAGTTCGAGTCGACATCGAAGGTCGTGCCATCCGCAACAGCGAGACTGAATTGGTCGCCATCTGCGTAAGTCCCAAGATATGTCGACGCTGAATCCGGCGGAATCGGAGTGTCACTCGAACCGCCACCCGCGATTGCGTTGTAAAGGCCATCGAAGTCAATCGCACCCCAGCCGGTTACGAAGTCCCAGCCCGCGTGGTTGGTACTCGTCGTACCATCGGGCAGCGGTCCGTTTGAGTTTCCGGAGACCACATCGAAGAACACCGATGAGTCCCCTCCAAGCGGATAAAGAAGGTCGTTGATGCGACCCATCCGGGTGCCGAAGCCATTAGAAAGCAGTCGACTTTCCATTAAGGCCAGGCAGCCGCACGTAAGCGGAGACGCGACACTGGTGCCGTCGACTGTGATGACCTGGCCGTTAAAAATGATCTCGACTGCGCCCGGACCGCCGGCCTGGAGACCGACGTCTGGCAACAGACGGTGGTTGTTGCTGACTGGGAAGCCAGCATCGAGTTGATAGGAGGGCAGAACGTTGAAGGGTGAAGCATTGGTCGTCCAACCACCGCCCGAACCGTCCCAGCCGACTTCATCGACTCGAGTTCCGGTAGCGTTGTCGACCGTAGCGATCGTGCCGCCTACGATCAGATGCTCGGGCTCGTAGGAGTTGTAATCGAAGTTCTGACCGACGTGCAGTTCCGTTCCAAAGTCACCGGAGGCAACCAGGTAAGTTTGGCCTTGGGAGGTCATGATCAGCTTCTGGACGTGTGCCGCGTTCGCTCCCGTCGGATCGTAACCAATTCCGTAACTTTCTGACAGAACGTCCGCAAGATCGTCGCTGGCTTCCTTCGTGACCGTGCCAAGCGGATCCTGGCTATCGTAAATCAAAAGGGTGGCAAGAGGTGCCATGCCCAATTCCATCTGGATGTCCAGGTCACCCTCGACGCCGGGATTACCTGGTCCCGCCGGCTGACCGACCGGGATGACTTGCACATTGGATCCCACGCCCCCTGGGGGTGTTGGAAGACCGTATGAGCTGTAAAAGACTGGCAGATTCGAAAGGCGATAACCATCGAAATTGGTAACCGCCATGACAATGCCCTCGCCGTGAGAACCCGCATCATAAGCGGGCTTCGTGTTGTACAGTGCGCGAGCCAGGGCGGGCGTCAGCGTCTGGGTGTTCGCCTTGTGGCGAATCTTTGGGAAGGTATCGACACCCGAAATCTCGATGACCTTGCTTGAAATGGTGGAAGGCAGCTTCAAAACCGTTGTGTTCGAGCGGAAGGTGACGGACTGGCCATCTGGGTTCAAACCCCGAACCTGTTTAATAGTCGTCGCAAAGGCGGTTTGCACTTGCGTAACC
>JBBSFL010000098.1:0-10514 GCA_038238735.1 Fimbriimonadales bacterium
ATGATCTTCTCCACTATCCAAGTCTACGCGCAACGGGGGCCCAGTATCGTGCCGGCCATACTTCCACTAAACGGGACGAAGACACTTTAGAATCACGTCCAACTCAAAATCCGTCCATATCCTCATGCCCCACCATGTTCGCGAAATGATCGAGGCCCGCGAACGCGAGTGGCTTTCGCCGCTTGCCGCCAAGGCTGCCGAGAGTTCGGGTCGTGAAGTGCCCGAAGCGCCGGACGCAATCCGGACCGCGTTCCAACGAGACCGGGATCGGATTCTTCACTCTAAGTCCTTCCGCCGGCTGAAGCATAAGACGCAGGTATTCCTCGAACCGGAAGGCGATCACTATCGGACACGCCTCACTCACTCGCTGGAGGTTGCTCAGATCGCCCGCACCGTTGGGAGAGCCCTTAAGCTGAACGAAGACCTCATCGAAGCCATCGCCCTCGGCCACGACGTCGGCCACACGCCGTTCGGCCATGCGGGCGAATCCGCGCTGGATGAGGCTATCCGCGAAGTTGCGCCGGATGGCGGCTTCCGGCACTACGAGCAGTCGCTGCGCATCGTCGACATACTCGAAGACCTCAATCTGACCCAAGAAACGAGAGCAGGAATTGGGGGCCACAGCAAGGGCCGGGCAGACTTGACCGTCTTCGACGGCGAACCCACATCCACCTTGGAAGCCGCCGTCGTACGGGTCAGCGACCGCATCGCCTATCTGAATCACGACCTCGACGATGCCCTGCGGAGCGGGATAATCGCGCACGTACCGGCCGAATTCGAGGCGATGGGTAGCAGCCACTCCAAACGCATTGGAGCGATGGTCGAGGACGTGATCGTCAACTCGCTCGACCAGCCCCAGATCATCCTCTCCAAGCCGATGCTCGGGAAGCTGAACGGCCTCAAGGAGTGGCTGTTCGAGAACGTCTATCTCCAATATCCCAAGGTCTTCCCCGAGATTCCGAAGGCCCAGGCGCTGGTGAAGGAGCTGTTCCGACACTACACCGAGCCCGGAACGCTGCCCGATGGATTCGAGGGAATCCAAGGGGCGACCGACTACATTGCGGGGATGACCGACCGTTTCGCGATCGCCACATTCGCCCGGCTCCGCCTGCCGGAGGGTTGGCGGGCTCCTTAGCCGCCTGGTTCCGTCAGATATTTGCCGGTCACGTCGCGTCGAATCCGCCCGCTTGGGAATGCGATGGCGCGGTAGTGATCCTGCGCATCGCCCACTTCGATGCGATTTGCAATTTGGATGGATCCCAACAGACGCTCCGCAATCGCCGGCCCCTTGGCAAAATCGGCGGCGTAGTTGACGAGGAAGGTCCAGACGCGCATCTTGCCGTCTGTCATGATTAGCCCCTCAAAGTGGCGAGCCTTGTGATCCAGATTGGTCCGGAAGCTGATGCGCCGAGCTCGGATGCCCTTCCAATTGTTCTCCGCACCCGGAACGAACGACGTGAAATCAAAGTCTTGACGCATTTCGTCGGACACGTCCTTCATCGAGTTCACCACCGTCGCGAACAACTCCTTGGTGAGAAGGTCGAGACTGGTGCGAGAGTGGCCGTCCAATTCGCCATAGATGTAGCCGTAGCTGGCTCGCTCGAATTCGCCGTTAACGCGCCACACTGCGCTGAAGCGCTTCTGCTCGGGCGCCCGATTAACCCCGCTCAGCGAAGTCAGATCGGAATGAAGCCACATGGGATAAACGTCCACGCCAGGCTTCCACTCCGACTTTTGGGCCGTACCGCCGAAGGCCACCGAAGTTAGCATTGCCATGCCAACCAACATAAACCGAACCTGCGCTATCTTCACAAAAATCTCCTTCACTGCAAACGGCGGGCCGTTCACGAAAGCTTAACTATTCTGCGCACATTTCACCCTCAAATACCTCAAGTAACGTGGCAGATTTGCCAACAACTAGTACATGCACGGCCTCTTTAGGCGTTTGAGTTTGCTCCGTTCGGAGATTGAAATTCGGTTGGCGCTGTATTCCCCGCCCGCCCTCGGAACGGCCGCGCGTCGCTTATACGCGGAGGCCCGCACCCAATATCGCCGGAACGGTGCCTTCCGAGGCGCGACGGATGGTTGTCTCGCTTTCTTTGGATTGCTTCTGATTGACTGCCTAATGGGCTGGCCCGTCGCTCTTCGCATGCTCTATATCCTGCCTGTCTGGCTCATCGCCCAGCGGGCAGGCCGGTTGTATGGTGTTCTCATGGTGTTGGTCGTCTCGGCCACCATGACGGCCATCGATGCCCACATGGATCTAATCCACCCGGGCCGACTCTTCCTGAACCTGCTCCTTCGCATCGGCGTCATCTACGTTCTCATGCGGATCATGGAGGAGATGGAGGCTCGGGTTCGCGCCTACTCGACCTTGGCCACCCGCGACCCGCTCACCGGGCTCGCAAACCGTCTTGCCCTCGACGAATACGCCGGTCGGTGCGTAGAGCGCTCCAACCTAACGATGGAGCCACTGGCCATGGGAATGGTCGACTGCGACCGGTTCAAGAAATTGAACGACACCTACGGACACGACTTCGGCGACCAAGTCCTCAAGACGCTGGCGAAGTGCCTGAAGAAGGCGCTTCCGACCGATGCCCTGGTTGCCCGAACGGGTGGCGACGAGTTCGTCGTCGTCCTACCGGGCCGGGGCTCAGAGGAGCTTCGCCGTTTCCTCGACGCCGCCCTCGTGCGATTCCTCGCCCAAAGCGTGCTCCAAGGCCGCTGCGTGGGCTTCAGCTACGGGACATCCGCGTTCGGAGTGGATCGCAAGACCCTCCGCGAGATCATGCAGGCCGCAGACCGCGATATGTATCTCCGTAAGACGAACCGCGCGGTCGTGGAAAGTCTGGGCAGCGGTCCAGGGACCCCGTGGCTGGCGCCCGAGATCGAGTATCGAGCCGCTGGTTAGCGGGTGGGACCAACAAGGAAGCGCGAAGACACGACGGGACTGGTCTCTTTGGACTCGACTCGATCTACCCTCCCTGGGCCATGGGTCAGGTCTTGAGTCAACTCTGACAGTACAGCCGGATCCTCATGGGAAGCGATCAGCTCGACGTTGCCGTCGCGGCGGTTCCAGACCTCGCCCGAGCAGCCCCGTTCGGCGGCCGACGCCAGCACGTAGCCCCGAAAACCTACGCCCTGAACTTGACCGCTGACGATATAGCGGCGCGAAACCATGCTATTTTGACGCCGCGGAAGTCGTCTCGGGTGAAATTAAGCTCGGCAATTTTGCCATGCACAGCCAAAAAGTGCCAATTCCGCGAACCACGTTCAGAAATTCCGTATAGTCCACCGGCTTGCAGACATAGGAGTTCGCGCCGTACTCGTAGCACCGCCTTACGTCTGACTCCTCGTCCGAGGAAGTGAGTACGACGACAGGAATTGCACGAGTCTCCTCACGCTCTCGAATCCGCTTCAAGACCTCGATGCCGCTCAGCTTAGGCAGCTTCAGGTCGAGCAGAATCAGGTCTGGGCGCTCCGAATCGTCTTCCAGTTTTAGGAGGAAATCAACCGCTTGCGAACCGTCGCGTGCGACGTCGACGTGGGGAGGCACGGGACACTTGCGCAACCCCCGCAGAGTCAAATGCTCGTCGTCCGCATTGTCTTCGACAAGCAACACCCTCTTTGAATGATGCATCGCGTCCATTACTCCGACCCAACCGATTATACGCCGGGACTTCTGCTCGCGCCGTATCCCATTTCGGGGACGCGCACGTATACTTTGAGTAGGTGACTATGAATGGCTGGTAGCCCAGTTTTTAACGATAAAACCTTCGACAAATTTAAGTATCTGACCGGAGAGTCCGCGGCCGCCAATGATCGAATGACGATCGAAGGCACCGTGAACAAAGGAGTGATCTTCCTCGGACTCGCCATCGTAAGTGCGGCCTTGGCTTGGGTCGTCACCCGAAGCAATCCGGGCGCGGGAATGGGCCTCCTTGGTCTCGGCCTTATCGGCGGGTTGATCTGCGCTCTGATCACCTGTTTCCGCCCGCAGTTTTCTTCCGTGACCGGCTCGCTTTACTGCATCTTCGAAGGGCTTTTCCTCGGCACGATCTCCAGCGTATTCGACGCTCGCTATCAGGGCATCGCTCTGACCGCAGTCGTCCTGACTCTCTCCATTGCCTTTCTGATGTTTCTCGCCTACCGGGCAAGGATCATTCGGGCGACGCCGATGTTCACGAAGGTCATCTTCGCGGCAACAGGGGCGATCGGTTTGGCCTACCTCGTTGAAATTGTCGCGCGGATGTTCGGGGCTCCTGACCTTCTCGGTCTGTGGAGCACCGGTCCGTTGGGCATCGGTATCAGCTTGCTCATCATCGTCGTCGCCGCCCTGAACTTCATCGTCGACTTCAATCTGATCGAGAAAGGCTCCGAGGAAGGCGCGCCGAAGTTCATGGAGTGGTATGCGGCTTTCGGCGTGATGGTCACTCTGTTCTGGTTGTATCTTGAGATCCTCCGGCTCCTGGCCAAACTCCAGAAGCGATAAGTTGGAGACCCCTCACGCTATCCGCGGCGACGTGCTCGTCGACCGAATGGTCGGTTGGGCGGTGGTCGTCCTCTCGGTTCTCGTGGTGCTGCTTGGCCTCGCCATACCCCATGAGGGGCAGCCGACTTCTTTCGCCGAGGCCTTCAACCACTATCGGTGGTTGGTCATTACCGTGATCGGCGGCGCGGCAGTCTCTCGATCGACTCGAACCGGGCACGTGATCGCCCTCGCCGCGTTCGGCGTGCGACTGGCGATCGATACGATCGAGCTTGGAATCCGCCACGGGGACCGGTTCTTGTCGATGGCTTGGACCTTCGACCTCGTAATGATGGGCTTCGCCTTCTTGAGACTTCGGGCTTTAAACAACAAAAAGGGCATGGACGACGAATCGTCCATGCCCGAATCGCCGCCTTAGGCGACGTAGCCTTGGCGTCCCGTCAGGCCGACGCTGCTCGCGCCGTACTTGTCCAGAACCATGCGAATCTCGGGCTCGTCGACGTTGCCGCTCGGATACTGCACCGCCAGCAAAGCGCCGCCGTTCCCGAGCGTGTCGCTGTACTGCTTGGCCAGGTGCTCTTCCACGCCCTGATCCTTCAGGTAGCCATAGACCGCGCCTGCCGCTGCGCCGGCGCCCGCAGTCGCCGCCAGTCCGCCCAGCGCGATTGCCAAAGCACCGCCTCCAACGACTAAACCAATGCCAGGAACCAGCAGGCTGGCGATCGCCGCAATCACACCAACGCCCGCGCCAATTCCGGCTCCCTTGATCGCGCCTGCGCCCGCATCTGCCGCCGTCGTGGTCGTGATTCCCTTCTTGGCCACATCCGACGGATCGGAAATACCGTTGTCTCTGTTTCCAGTCTCATAGGCGCCCTCTACGCTAGACGGCGTCGTATCGATCCCGCCTGTCGACACGGGAACGGAAGACTCGCCGTAGGTTCGGTTCAGCTCGCTGTCGCGCATGCTGCCCAAAGCGT
This sequence comes from Fimbriimonadales bacterium, assembly GCA_038238735.1. Lineage (GTDB taxonomy): Bacteria > Armatimonadota > Fimbriimonadia > Fimbriimonadales > Fimbriimonadaceae > JAFDWR01. The sequence continues at coordinate 5,467 of JBBSFL010000098.1, forward strand.
CGTCCGTCGTGTTGTCGGCATCGCCGACATAGCCCTGGCCTCGCTCCGCCGCGTTGACCTCCACGTCGTCGTATCCCGGCGAGGGCGCGTTACCAAAACCGGTGCTGGAGGGCGAGTCCATGGACGTCTGAGTCCCGGCCGGCTGAATGCCACTACCCATCGCGTTAACCGAGCCCGGTCCGCCGATGACCGCGCCTGAGGTGTAAGGCGTCGATCCGGCCGTCGTATCGGCGTCGATAGTATCGGTGGTGACCGTGCCGTCGTGCTGACGAACCAAGCTAAGATGCTCGCTCTGGACGCCATGATCCAGCAAGGCGCCCGCCGCTCGCTCCGCGAGGGCGGCATCAGTGAAGGTGGCGTAAATTGTATTGGACATTTGGTTCTCTCCTTTGTTGCGACCGAGCAAAATTGCTCGGCGCGCCTGCATGTTTGAGTTTCATGGGTCGAATCGAGTTCCTTCCAATCTTCGCTTGTCGTCTAAAAAGGGCCATGCAGCGAAAAGCGTTCACCCTCATCGAGCTCCTCGTGGTGATCGCGATCATCGCCATCCTTGCCGCGATCCTGTTTCCCGTATACGCAAGAGTCAAGGCAAAGGCGAAGCAGACGGCATGCGAGAGCAACCTGAAGCAAATCGGCGTGGGTTTCGCCCTCTACCTGACCGATTCCGACGATCATCTGCCCGACCGGCGCGATCTTAAAACGTCGCTTCCCGGAGGCTACAAGCCCTGGTCCACCTGGCCCCCCTCCGATCCCCGTGCGGGATGGGCCGCTATAGTTCTTCAACCTTACACGTCGAGCTACGAAATCTGGTCATGCCCCGCGATGACGGGAGGCGGCCTGGGCTCCTCCGTACAGGTCGAGCAGGCGGTCGATGCGACCGCGCAGTCTCCCAGGGCCAGGTATTGGCTTTGGCGTTTCGATCGGCCAGACAATCCCGTGCCGCTCGACGACTTCTGGGGCAAGACACCCGACCAGGCGACCGCCGACTTAGCGCTCGCCAACAATCCTCAAGCGGGAATCCCGCAGGGCCAGGCGGACGTCGAGCTCGCCGTGGACCCGTACTTCCCCTCGACCATCCCATCCGTCGATCCCAACCTAAAGGGGTTATCCGTTCACGACGGCGGCCGCAACCGGCTGTTTCTCGACACCCACGTCAAGTGGCTGAAAGATATTCGAACCCACTAGATCCTGGCACCAGTGGCACGGGTTTTCAACCCGTGGGGTCTGAACACCAGCCCAGAGCAACCGGCGCCAACCGCGCAACTGATTGCGAGGGAATGTAGCCAAGGGATGCAATCGTGCCGCTTAGCGGGCAACGAAGAACCAGCTGCACCATACGAAAAGATAAGCGCCGCTTCCCCACAGGCATGCCTGGCGCACGAACTTAACGTTCGTCTTCGCGTACCACGAAAGCGCCACCCAAGCGCAGACCAACGAAAGCCCCTTCACAAAAGCGAAGAGCCACTCGCTCTGCTCGATGAACATCCGCATCACTGGATTAAGCTCGACAATGACGCCACGGGCATGGAGGATGGCGGTCGCCGCAAGATCCACAAACCCAATTCCCATCAGAAGGATGAGTGCGCGGGTGGGAACTAGGGCCTTCATGATATTCAGCGGACGCAACTTCTGTGCCGAGCTACTCTTGCTCAGCCACCTTTCGGACAAATCTGTCAACAATCCCACGGATACCTTCCGTCGATCCGGCAAATCCATTGACGATCACACTGACGATCAGGGTTTTGCCATTTCTTGCGTGTACATATCCACTGAGGGCTACGACCATGTCGAGAGTTCCCGTTTTGCCCTCAAACTGCATACCAGTCAGGCGTTTATGCAGGGTTCCGGCTCCCGGATCGACGAGGGCCGAGCGCCAAAGGGCTCTCGTCGGCTGCCGATCCGCCCATCGCAGCAATCGAGCGAGCATGCGGGCGGTAACCAGATTGTGTCGGCTCAGCCCGCTTCCATCCATGAGGTTGAAGTCGCCCGAATCGACGCCGACGACCTTGGTTAGGAAGTCGGTCTCCTGCTCGCGGGCCGTCTTGTAAGGATCGTCCAGATACCGGCCTTTCGTTACGGACATCATCAGCAGGTTTTCCGCGATTAGGTTGTCGCTGCTCTTGAGACAGGAAGGCAAAACGTCGCTGATCGGCTTTCCGAAGAGGGTCGCGTCCGCTATGGTCTTTGGCACATCTTGAGTCAGCTCGAATCCTGAGCCGAAGTACGATGCAGCCGCTCGGTCCGGGTGGGGTATCGCGAACCGTTCAAGTTTGGTCTTCTCTCCCGGAAGAGTCCCGAAGACGACAGCCTTCTCATTCATCGGGTCGAAGTCGATCCGAACCTTGCCCGGCGCAGGTTGGGTGCTCACCTGCACGCCAAACGATCGAGGCAGCAGCACCGGCTTCCCGTCAATCGCCCACATCTCAAACCCGCCCTGATTGAAGGCGAAGCTGCAAACCGGGGCTGCGTACCGGTTGGGAAGATCGTCGAACTCCCAGGAGCTTGGATAGTATGGGTGATACGCCTCCCTGACCTTGACGCTCGGGTTGTCGGAGCCCAATTTTGCGGCGACCAGTTCCAGTTGGGCGTCGGTGAGAAGCGGATCACCCGGAGCGTCCACCACAACGCCGTCAGCCGTCTTCCAAAATCGTGTGACGGGCTTGAAAGTAGGTCCAAGCGTGTAGAGCGCGAAGGCGTTGGAGATCAGCTTTTCGTTGCTTGCCGGGACCAGTCGGCGGTCAGAGTCTCGTTGGTACAGAACCTTGCCGTCGAGATCGGTGACAATCGCCCCCAAACTCGCTCCCCTCAACGCGGGATCATGAAGAATTCGATCCAGGTCGGGCTTTGCGGACAGGAGAAGAAGCGCGGCAAGCACGCTTCCATTGTGAAGCCTTAAGGCAAAGATGCGAAGGGAGCGGCCGGCGTCACCCGCCTAGGACCGCCGACTTCAGTCGGCCCGCTGGGTTAAGGCGTTGCCCACACAACGGCCGGCGAAATTCGTTCAACTTCCAGCCTTTCAGACTTTCCGACTTTCCGACTTTCATCACTTCAACCAAGGCATCAGAAGCGTCGCCATCCCCAGGAAGATAGAGATCCCCACCACATCCTGAAAAGCCGTCTCGAATGGCCCTGCCGTAAGTGCCGGGTCGAAGCCGAACTTCTTGCTCACCAGCGGAATGGCCGTCCCCACCGCACCCGCGATGTTCACTGAGGCAAACATTCCGACCGCGACCAGCACGCCGAAGGTCCATTTGCCATACCACATCGCCCCGATGATCCCCAACGTGATCCCGCACGCGCCTCCAAGGATCACCGTCGTCCCGAGCTGACGCATCACCGCGTGCTTCCAATGGGCAAGTTGAACGTGGCCTGTGCTCAAGCCGCGGATAATGATCGCCGCGCTCTGCAGGCCCGTATTGCCGCTTATCGCGCTGATGATCGGCATGAAGCTCGCGAGGAGGAGAATCTTCGAGAGAGTCCCGTCGAACTCCTTCACCACGAACCCCGCGATCAACTCGATAAACATCGTCGCCATAATCCACGGCATGCGCATCATCGCGATCCGCGCGGGCGATTTCTTTTCAAGCTCCGTCGCGTCGGAACCGACTATGTGGGCCACGTCCTCGGCCGCCTCGAACTGGATGACGTCAATGACGTCGTCGGAAGTGATAACACCAAGCAAAACGTTCTCGCCATCCACCACCGGTAGAGCCGTCAGATCGTAGCGGGCGAATACGTTGGCGACCTGCTCCTGGTCGCGTTCCGGCTGCACGGTCGGTACATGGCGATCGGCGAGGTCACTCATTTTCGCGCCGGGCTCGGCTCGCAGAAGGGTTCTCAGATCGACGGTCCCGACAAGCCGGCCCTTGGCGTCGACTACAAAAACAAAGAAGATGTCGTCGGCATCCTGAGCCGCGCTAAACCTCTCGATGGCCGTCTCTCTGCTCTCGGATTCCTGAACGGCGACAAAGCCGCTCGACATAATGCCCCCGGCCGTATCCGGTTTGTAGGCGAGCAGACGTTGCAACTCGCCTGACCGCGCCCTGGGTTCAGATCGGGCAAGAAACTTCTTCGCCCGATCGGCGGCAACGATGCCGAGAATGTCGGCCGCTTCGTCTTCGGGAAGAAGGTCGATAACTTGGGCGAGGCGCTCGTCGGAGGTCGCTTTCACCAACCGCGACCGCGTGGACATGTCGAGCTCGTCGAGCACCTCCGCCGCTTCATCGGTTTCGAGCCTTTCGAAAAGCGTTACGTCCTCATCGTCGGACAGGTACTGCATCGCATCCGCCAAGTCGGCCGGGTGATGATCTTCGAGGTACCTCCGAAGCTGTTCCCCACCCGAACCAAGCAGACCCCGAAGCTCAAGCGCCATCCGTTGCGCGTCGAGCTCGACGGCGAAAATGCGATGGCGATGTCCAAACCGGTCCTTCATGTGGGGTCTAGTCTAGCCAATGACTCCCCTTAAGAACAGAAATCTGAAGCGTGATTAAGGCGATCATGGGAGCGTGGGCTGCAGCTTCGTCGGCCTTCCCGGCTGGCCCCCGGGATCCTTGCGCCCTAAAGCCCTCGTTCTTCAACCGAAAGAACCGCGGCGAAGAAATCGCGCATCTTCGATGCATCCTTCTTCCGGGGCGACGCCTCTATCCCGCTGCTCACGTCGACCGCGTAGGGCCGGACCTTGACGATCGCGTCCGCGACATTCTCAGGGCTGAGACCCCCGGCAAGAATAACCGGCATTTCGAGCCGTTGCACAAGCTCAGCAGCCAGGTCCCAGTCAACCCGTTTGCCCGTCCCGCCGTAGGCCTTGGCATCAAATGCATCTAATAAGACCGCTTCCGCGCCCACGCAGCTTTTCAACGTGGACAGAATCGACTTCTCCGCCTGGTCGGCGGAAACCGCCCCGGGAAAACGAATCGCCCGCACGAAGCGCATTCCGCCCTGTCGCCAGCAGCCCTCGACGAACTGCACGACCTGGCACTCGTGGCGGAACACCGCGGGCATCGCCCCGTAGATCGCCACGCTAGTGGCGTAGGGACCCATTTTTCGAG
>JBBSFL010000099.1:0-10488 GCA_038238735.1 Fimbriimonadales bacterium
CGATCTGCAGATCGATGCCGCCGGTGTCCTCGTCGACCTGCAACATTGATTTCCAGGTCCGGCCGCCATCGGTCGTCTTGTAGATCCCGCGCTCGGGATTTTGGGAGTAGAGATGCCCGCCCGCGGCAGCCCAAACCGTGTCTTCGTGCTTCGGATCGATCGCGACCTTGCCGATATGTTGGGTCGCTTCAAGACCCATCCGCTGCCAAGTTTTGCCTTCGTCGACTGACTTGAACATACCGGCCCCTGCATAGGAGGTCCGCTGCGCATTGGCTTCGCCAGAGCCAATCCAGATCGTCTTGCCGTCGTGGCTCAGGGCAAAATCGCCGATCCCGAAAGCGGCTTCGTGCTCGAACAGAGAGGCCCAAGTGATGCCATCGTCGTCAGTGCGATAGAGCCCGCCCGTTGCAAACGCGACGTACACCTTCTCGGGATGCTTGTCGGGTGCGCTAATTGCGACCACGCGCCCGCCTTGGCTGTAGGGTCCGATGCTGCGCCAAGATAACCCTCCGAAGGGCGAAGCGGCTTCCATCTGCAGGCGTTGCTGATACGCCTTCATACGCGCCCCATCGTCCATGCCTTTGACCGGCTTGTGGAATTTAATTTTCTCGTCCTGCTTCGAGAGACCGCCCGGCGCGCTCGGTTCGCGATCCGGGTCGTCGGGATCGACGGGCGGAGCCGCACTGGCGACAGCGACGAGAAGGCTGAGGAAGAGCCACGTGAGGCGAGACATCGAGACTAGTCTATCGTGAAACGATCCCTAACTCGTGAGTGACGTGCGCCTACCTACCAGACTCCCAGTGGATGACATAACTGGGAGCGCCGACGTTCGCCCGCAGACATCTAAGATGTCTTAGGCAACTAATACCCGCGTAAGGCGGCCCGAGTTGAGGGTTTCATCTCGAGCGGGGAAGGATATCGAGCCCCCTCGTCAACTTCGACCGCCGACACCTTAGAGCTAAACCAGATAAGCCGAAAGCTGGTCGATGTGATACATGTCGTGGCATACGAGGAGGTTTGCCTGATCATTCAAAGTCATGACCCCCTTCTCGGGGTGGATCACCGTGCGCGGCAGATCGTCCGCCGTGAGCGACTCGACGAACGCGATGGTTTGCGCTCGATGAGCAGCGAAGAGGACAAGCTGCGCGTCGATATCGCTGTTCTTGTAGTCGTGCGCAATAGCCATGTCTCCTTCGTCCCAGGCTTCGACGGTCGAGCCCGGTTGCGCGCGGCCCTGCTGCATTCGTGCCAGCAGGATCGGCTCCCAATCTGCGAGGTGGGCGATTACTTCGCGAGGCGTGAAGCGATCGGCAATCAGCGCCAAATCGCGCTTCGAGGGATCGATGCACCGGATAAGTCGCTCCACGACAACCGGCCCGTTCAAGAGTCCAGGAACGAGATAGACGTTCATGAGTTGATTATGGCGATAGGGTCTTGGGCTGTGGGCTCTGGACAGCGGGCTATCGGCCCTGGGCCCTGGGTCTTAGGATGTAACCACCCTTGAGTGCACCCCACAGCCCACAACCCATTCCCGGGTTTAATACACGCCGTTGGCCGACACCCCTTCATCATCTTCCGGCAAGGGCGTGACCGTCGCGAAAGCGGGCGGGATCATGATGGCTTCCCTGCTTCTGAGCCGCATCCTCGGGCTCCTGCGCGACACATTTATGGCGCGGCAATTCGGGATCGGATTCGACACCGACGCCTACCGCATCGCTGTCACGATCCCCGACACGATCTTCTTCCTGATCGCGGGCGGGGGACTAAGCTCAGCGTTCATCCCGATCTTCAGCGACTTCCTCCACAAAGATCGCGAGGAGGACGCGTGGCGAGTCTTCAGCGTTGTCACCACACTCTCGACGATCTTCGTGACCGCCCTAATTGGGATCGCCTGGATCTTCGCCCCCCAAATCGCCATGTTTATGGCGGCGGGAAAAACCCACAGCTTGGGGTTCGGCATTACGGCGCCCCTCACTCATGGCGACATCGAACAAATTGTGACGATGAGCCGGATTATGCTGCCGGCCCAGCTCGCCTTCATGGTCGGATCGGTGCTGATCGCCACTCTCTACGCGCGCCAACGGTTCGTCGCGCCCGGGATCGCACCGAACATCTACACCGTCGGCATCATCGCGGGGGCATTCATCGGACCGTGGATCGGCATTGGCATCGCGGGCATGAGCTGGGGCGCGCTCATTGGGGCGATCATCGGAAACCTGGTCATTCCGATCATCGTGATGATGCGGCTCGGTGGGCACTTCAAGCCCTCGATCGACATCGACACTCCCGGCGTCAAACAGTTCTTCCGCCTCTTGCTGCCCGTGATCCTGGGTTTTTCGCTCCCGAGCGTAGCCGCACTCATCACCCAGAAGTTCGCCTCCTATTTTGACGAGGGCACGAACACCGTGATGACCCTCTCGAACAACCTTATGCAGGCTCCGCTCGGCATCTTCGGCCAATCCCTGGCGCTCGCCGCGTTCCCCGTTTTGGCGCAGTTCTACGCGCTCAACCAGATGGACCGGTATCGACTGCAGATTTCGAACACCCTGCGCACGGTGACCTACCTTTCGGTCGCCTCCGCGGCGGTTCTGTTCGCCTTGGCGCCGCAGATTGTGCAGCTCGTCTACGGGTACGGCAAAGGCGCTTCACCGGTCGAGCTTGCCAAGGTCGTAGTAGCGCTCCGAATCTTCACGATCGGCATCCCCGCCTGGTGCCTTCAGCCAGTGCTGATGCGCGGATTCTTTTCTCTTCACAAGACGCTCAAGCCGGTCGTAATCGGCACGATCATGACGGCGATCTTCACTCTGCTGTGCTGGGGCGTACTCGGTCTGAATCTGGGCTACCAGGGCCTGCCCTGGGCAACCAATATCGCCGCCATTCTTCTGGCGATCTTTCTCTATGCAGGTTTGGAAAAAGAAGTAGGCCCGATGGAGCGCTCGGGTCTATTGGTGACCCTAGGCAAGTCGCTTGTCGGCGGAGCCGTGATGGGTGGTGTCGCTTACGCCGCCTTTCTGCCCCTCCCGAAGCCGAGCAAGTGGGTCCTTTTTCCAATGTTCCTGCTGGTCTGCATAGTGAGCGCGTGGGTCTACTACTATGTGACCCGCGCTCTTAAGATGCCTGAGACAAACTACCTCTCCCGCGCCCTCGATAAAATGAATCGCCGGAAGCGCCCGATCAGCGAAGAGGAAGCTGGCGGCCTCTAGACTGCTCCTGGCTCAGCTTCATCGATCTGGGATATGGAAGCCGCGCGCGCTATGCGTTCTTCCAACGCCACCTTGATCGCTTGCGTCTTTGACTCGCCAAAGACCGCAGCCACCTCAGTGGCCAAGCGGTCGACTTCAGAGTTCTTGATCTTGAGAGCCATAGCAAGGCCTTACCGCGATGTCGCGAACGCTTCATAATCAAAGGCATGGACGAAGCCGTCATCCTCGCCGGGGCTCGGACGCCTATCGGCGCTTTCATGGGCTCGCTTTCGAGCTTTACCGGACCCCAGCTTGGGGCCAAGGCGATTGCCGAGGCGATCAATCGCGCCGGAGTAGAACCGGGAGAAGTCGATGAAGTCCTGATGGGCTCGGTTCTGACGGGCGGAGTCGGCCAGGCGCCCGCGCGGCAAGCCGCGATCTACGGCGGCCTACCCGAGAGCGTGCCCTGCACGACCGTCAATAAAGTCTGCGGCTCGGGCATGAAGACGGTCATGATGGCCGCTCAGGCGATTCGCCTCGGGGACGCCAAAATGGTCGTCGCCGGCGGCATGGAGTCGATGTCGAACGCGCCCTACGCGCTCGATAAGGCGCGGACCGGTTACCGCATGGGCAACGGGACTCTCATCGACACGATGATCCACGACGGTCTTTGGGACCCTTACGGCAACTGCCACATGGGCACTTGCGGAGACGCCACCGCCGCCGAGTTCGACGTGCCGCGCGAGAAGCTCGACGAGTACAGCGCGGAGTCCTACCGCCGAGCGCTCGACGCGCAGTCCCGCCTTAGCGAAGAGATTGTGGCGGTCGAGGTTCCTCAGCGAAAGGGCGACCCGGTCGTAGTCGACCACGACGAGGAGCCCGGCAAGGGCAATCCTTCCAAGCTCTCGTCCCTGCGGCCCGCCTTCGGCAAGGAAGGCGTCACCACCGCGGGAAACGCCAGCTCGATCAACGACGGCGGATGCGCGATGGTCGTTACCAGCGCACGCGAAGCCGAAAGACGCGGAGCTAAGCCGCTCGGCCGCATCGTCGGCTACACCCAGTTCGCTCAAGCTCCAAGCTGGTTCACTACTGCCCCCGCTTTTGCGATCCAGAATCTTCTGGATAAGCACGGGCTCAAGGTCGCGGACATCGACCTCTTCGAAGTAAACGAAGCCTTCGCCGTCGTCGCGATGGTCGTCGCCGACAAGGTCCAGATCCCGGCCCAGAAGCTAAATGTAAATGGCGGAGCCGTCGCCCTCGGCCACCCCATCGGAATGACCGGAGCCCGCCTCATCCTCACCGCGCTCCATGAGCTTAGGCGAAGGGGCGGCCGCTACGCAGTCTGTTCGCCCTGTATCGGCGGTGGAGAGGCGACGGCGATTTTGTTGGAAGCGATGTAGCTATAGGGCGCGCATGCGCTCGCACATTCCGCCCACCCACTTCGGGCCGATCTCGCGAAATTCGGGATTGTCGGATCGGCCCGCGACCCAGTTGGCGATCGTCGCGAGGCGGAGCTTGTTGAATTGGGGTAGCAACTCTAAAGTTCTTGGCGGCAGGGGCGAAACGCGGGCGTAGCCTGATAGAAAGGCGCCCTCAGATTCGTCGTAGCCCTCCTTTCCGGCCCTTACGGCAAGCGTTGCGGACAGGTCGAAAAGGAGAAACCCGAACCCGGTATCGTCGAAATCGATCGCGTGGGCAAGTCCATCTTTGAAGACTACATTTCCGTGGTGGAGGTCGGAATGGATCAGCCGGATCCAAGCCTCGTCCCGAGGTAGATCGGCGGCCATCTCCCGGATCTCCTGAATCACCCCGACAAGGAATTGCCGGTCAGTCTCCTCGAGCATGACCGACGGAGTATCGACCGCCATCTGCTCGTTCGGATCGAGCAGCCACGTGTCCAAATTTTGTCGATCGAAGCCCGGCGGCCTTCTCCAGCTTTGGACAAATTGGTGAAGCCGAGCCATTAACTCTCCGACCTGCGATATCTGGTGGAGGGTTTGATCAGCCCGGGGAATCTCGCCGTCGATCCAGTAAAAGAGGACGCAGTTCCTAGGTTCCGGCACGCCCGGCGCTTCGGCGGTCACGACACGCGGTTGGTAAGGGTGCGGTACGCGAAAGTCGGCTTCGGAGAGCGCGCCCAGAAATTCGATCTCGCTCCGAATGTTCGCGTAGCTCTGGTAACCGGGACGGCTAATTCGAAGACAAAAGCTGCCTTGGTCCGACAAGACCTTGAAGGTGGTGTTCTCCGCGTGAACGAGCGACTCGAGAGGAGACGAGGGCTCGACTCCGAATTCGGACAGTGCGGCCCGGCCCAACTTCTCAAGCCGGGCGATCTGCTCATCCTTCGACAGGTCGTTGAAATCCGAATCTGACACCGGATGGACTATACCGATTGACCCGCACGAGAAATGACCTCCGCCCCGGCAACTTTACGGGGCGGCCTTCTGGTTCAAGGCGGAAAAACGGGTATGCATACCAGCGCCCCTGAACGGCGCCTAGGACCAAGGACGGTCGGCCGGGGACAATTTCCGCCCGTCGAAGTCCAAGGGATTGGAGCAAGGCTGCTTGAAGATATTATTCGCCTCCGTTGAAGTGTCGCCGTTCGCCAAGGTCGGCGGTCTGGCCGACGTCGCCTCATCGCTGCCCAAAGCGCTCCGCGTCCGAAAGCATGACGCTCGCATCGTCATGCCGGCTTACGGCATGATCCTCGCCGATCCTCGCTGGAAGCGAGAGCGCGTCCTGACCGACCTGCAGGTCTGCATGAACGGTCACTGGGAAGAGCTGGCATTCGTCGACAAAATGGAGTTCGACGGCGTGCCCATCTACCTGATCGGCAGCGATCGCTGGTTCGGCGAGGCCACTCGTAGCGACCTCGTCTACCAGCCCGGAGTGGACAAATATCTGTTCTTTTCGGAAGCGGTCCTCGCGATGGCGGAGGCGCTCAAGTGGATGCCCGACGTCGTGCACTGTAACGACTGGCACACCGGCTTTATCCCTGTCCTGATGCGCGAGAAATACGACCGCGTGTGGTCGAGGACGGCGGGCGTTTACACGATCCACAATTTCGCCTACCAGGGCGAATTCGGGATGGAAGTGTTGGACAAGCTCGGCTTGCCGCACTCGCTCTTCAACGCGCGGGACGTGGAAGCCTGGGGCGCCGTAAACTTCCTGAAGTCCGGCTGCGTGTACGCCGACCGCGTGAATACGGTCTCGAAACGGTACGCCGAAGAGATCCAAACGCCTGCTTACGGCTGCAAGCTCGAAGGTTTGATGAGGCATTTGAAGGCAGAAGGGAAGCTGTCCGGCATTCTAAACGGCATAGACACGGACGTGTTCAACCCTGCAACCGATCCCTTGCTACCCGCGCACTTCAGCGCGACCCAGCCCGGTGGCAAGAAGGAATGTCGCGCCGCCCTTTTGAAGCAACTTGGTCTGCCGAACGATCCGGCCGTGCCGATCCTCGGCGTCGTCAGCCGGCTCAGCGAGCAAAAGGGCTTGGACTTGCTCGTCGCCGCCGCGGAGCGGCTCATCGCACTACCGGCAATGGTCGTGGTGCAGGGCTTAGGCGATCCATGGCTCGTCGAGAAGCTCGAAACCCTCCAGAAGCAGTTTCCAGATCGGCTTCGCTTCATACAGGCGTTCGACGAGAAGATGGCGCAGCTCGTCTACTCCGGCTCCGACCTCTTCGCCATGCCCAGCCGCTTCGAGCCCTGCGGCCTCGGTCAATTGATCGCGCTACGCTACGGCACAGTGCCCGTCGTCCGGCACACGGGCGGCCTTGCGGACACGATTTTCGAGGGTCAGAACGGATTCGTCTTCGAAGACGCGACGGCGGATGACTTCCTCTTCGCGGTCGCCCGAGCCGCCCAAGCGTTCGCCAAGCCGGACGTCTGGGCGAAATACGTCGCCACCGCGCTAAGCGCCGATTTCTCTTGGACGTCCAGCGCGCTCAAGTACGAGGACCTCTACGCCGCGGCCTTGGAGGCACGGTTGGTCGACGCGGTGCCTGCGGTCTCCGCCTAACTGAGATGGCGGTTATTGGCTGATGGAAATGATGGAATTGCTGGAACCGAATGACTCGGTGGTCTGATTGCGTTGGTGCAGATCTGTAGTTCCCACCCTTCCTCAACAATCAATTCCAGCATTTCCATCAACAAGACAAGCCGGTACCCTCCATCCCATGGTCTTCGCCTTAACGTGCATCTTCCTCGGCCTCATCGCGGGGGCAAGTAGTGGGTTGTTCGGGATCGGCGGTGGCATCATCCTGGTGCCCGGCATGATCTACCTCCTCGGCTTCGGGCAAAAAAAGGCGCAAGGGACCTCGCTCGTTGCGCTCCTCCTGCCGGTCGGCGCGCTCGCCGTGTGGGAGTATTGGAAGCAGGGAGCGGTGGACCTCAAGGCGGGCGGCTGGATCGTCTCTGGCTTCCTCGTCGGCTCCCTATTCGGCTCGAGGCTCGCGCTTGGACTCACCGACGTCGTTCTCCGCCGCTGCTTCGCTGCATTTCTGGTCGTGATGGCGATCCAGTTAATCTTGAAGAAGTGACCGAGCTGACGGAGTGGAGGAGATGAAAAAGCCGAGTTGGGAGCGGGCAGGGTTCTTGTCGAAATTGCACGCCACGGGCGCAGAGGTTCGCTAATTGTCGAAATCAATAGTTGACAAAAACAGACATCCGTCTACATAAATCTGTCACCCATTACAAAAACAGGAGGTGGACATGGAAGACGAATTATCGCCCGAAGTCCAGGGCTTGCTGCGGCAGGCTGCCGAGCTGGGACCGGGCTATCATGGCCGGCGGCGCGAAGCCTCGGCCACCGAGCGAGACGCCTTGAGGGCCGCTCTTGTCGAATTCAAGCAGCCGGTGCCTGCGTTCATGGAGGCGCAAGGGCCGTGGATCGAGCGGCGCGCCAAGCTTTTCGAAGCCGGCGACTACCCCGACAAGGGCGTTGCCATCACAACCGAGGACCTGCAGAAGCTGGCCGGTGGTTTCGACCTGCCGGTGCCCGTGCTCATCGAGCACGCGGAATCGCCGCTGCAGCTCGGTTACCTAACCTCGGTAGAGGCGCTGGGCGGGGAGCTCTTCGGCACTGTATCGCTGACGCCTGAAGCGAACGCGCTGGTCGAAAAGTCGGGAGCGCGGTCGCTATCCGTCGGGCTCTCGCCCGAGCTCGACGCGATCCGCGAGGTGAGCCTTGTGAAGAACCCGCGGGTCGAGTCGGCCCGGCTATTCTCGGGAGACTTGAACCCTCTCCCGCTTGTGGGGGAGGGCAGGGAAGGGGTAAGCCAACCACCCCCCCCAACACCCGAACCGCCAAACCCCGTCGGGAACGAAGCCTCGCAACAAGGAGACGGCTCACAGTGGCGTCAGCGGTATGAGCAGCTCCAACGGGAGACGCAGCAGCAGCAGACTGACCGCGAGATCGACGGGATGGTGAAGGCGGGCCGGTTGACGCCGGCGCAGGTGCCGTTCGCCAAGGCGATCCTCGGTACCGAAGACGCCATCGAGTTCGACGGCACCTCGACCCCGCTGCGCCAACTGCTCATCGCGATGCTCGAGCGCCAGCCCCCGCATACCCTCTTCAAGGAGGTCGCGCCCCAGCCGACCCAAGCCGGCGACCGCGCCCTCCTGCTCCCCGAGGAGGTCGCGTTCTACGAGCGCCACTTCCCCGGAGTGAGCCTCGACTCAATCGCCGCGATGCGCTAGTTTTGGATGAAGGGGTGAGGGAGTGAATACGTGAATAAGCGAATAAGTCCGCGACCGCGGATTCGAAAACAACGTAAGGTATTCACCCATTCACCTACTCACCCATTCACCCATCCCCAAAAAGAAGGAGAACAACAATTTGTCAGCACTAACCCAGGCCTATGAGGCCTTCGAAAAACCGGGCCTCGTGGTGAGCTATAAGCTCGCCGCGGTCAAGGCCTACAAGGGCGGATTGGCCGGCGTGAACTCGTCCGGCTACCTCACCCCAATGACTCACGCAACGGCGAGCCTCAAGTTCGTCGGCATCGCCAACGAAACGGTCGATAACTCGGCCGGAGCCGCCGGAGACCATGCCGCTGTCGTGGCCAAGGCGGGATCCTTCGTCATGAAAGCGGCCGCAGGCTACACGCCGGCGGTCGGCGACATTGGCAAAGAGGTCTACGCCCTCACCGACAACGAGGTTCAGATCTCGACGAGCGGCCTGACGAACCAGTACAAGGTCGGCACCATCGTCAACATCGAGACGACCTCCGCCGGAGCCGCCGGCGTTCGTATCCGCATCGACAACTACGTGGTCTAGCGCAACTAGACCGAACGGACAGACGCGTCCTGGGACCAGGGTAGGTGAACGACTACTTTCACGAACCCGAAGTGAAGCGCGGCCCATCCCAAGCCCGTGCAGAGTGCAATTGCGGCAGTGAAGCGAAAAAGAAACTTGAACATGTTGTTAGAACCTCGATTCTCGACCTCGCTTCGCCGATTTGCTTTGTGGCTCGGCTGGTCTTCGTGGTTGGATGCTATCACCGCCATTGCCGTCGCGAAATAGAGGTAGGAGTTTTTGCCTATCGCCGGTGGCCGAAAGACCTAGGTTGACAACAACTACTTGTCGTCCGCAGTGCCTGAGGACAGGGACGACACGACTTTGACGGCGGGCACGAGTAACACGACCAGGATAACCAAGGCAATTACGCCCAAGGCGATCCAAGCTTTCTTTGGAATCCGCTTCACTATCGCGTCATCGTGGGTGAGTTGGACGTTGAATTCGCGCGTTCTCCCGAGTCAGGGCCCGAATGCATCATCCTAACACTAGGGGACCGCAAGGGCATGTCGAACGCCTCGTCGTCGTGGCGCAAACCCACACGGCAACCAAAAAGGGAGCTGAGACCACAGCCAAAAGCGCCGCCACGACCAGGAAGAGGCCACAAGCCACCTTCCATCCCTCGACGCCCCGCTTCACATCTCGATCCTATCACGACAACCGATAACCCACAACCCACAGCCCACAGCCCACAACCTACAACCCAAGAGGAGGTTTCCCTATGGCTCTTACCAAGAGCGACATCCCGGATCTACTGTTGCCGGGACTCAAGGCCGAGTTCGCCTCGGCCTATCGCACTGAGCTCGACAACTCCGTCGCCGACAAGATCGCGACGATCATCAACACGACCCTGCCCGTCCAAAAATACACTTGGCTGGGCACCGTACCGCCCATGCGCGAGTTTATCGACGAGCGGCAGCCGTCCGGGCTCGCTGCCTATACGGTGAGCATCGAAGACAAGGTCTTCGAGTCCAGCCTCGCCGTCGACCGCCGCGCGATCGAGGAC
>JBBSFL010000100.1:0-10326 GCA_038238735.1 Fimbriimonadales bacterium
GTGGGTTGCCTGAACGCTGGCATCGTGCTATACTCGTCCCGATCTAAGTGGTCCGCCGACGACGCATGCGTCACAGACCGGCATCGGCCTAGTAGCCCTTCGGGGTTGCGAGGACGAGAAGGTCGGTCCGGTCGAACGGTTGGAGCTAGGGCTGAATTCGAAGAGGATTTTAAGGAGGACTCGTCATAGTGAGGCGGTTCATCACAACATTAACAGGAAAGGTTATCGGACAGGTCGCGGTTGCCGCGCTCCTGCTTCCGACGCTGACCCTTTGCTTGGCTACTCGGGCGAATGCCCAGTTGGCTCGACGCGCATCTTGGGCCGTCATTCCGTTTTCGGTTAACGGAAAGGCTTCTCCCAACGGTGCGATCGCCGCAAAGGCAGTCTACGACGAGATTTCGAAGCGGGCGGAGTCCTTCCGACCTCCAATCGAAGTCATCCCACCGGAGCAGGTGGCTCGCACCGAGGAGACACTCGGCCTTACGGACCCGATCACCGATCAGACAAGCGTTCTGCGCTTGGGCCAAGAACTCGGCGCGCAGCGAATCGTCCTTGGCGATATCGTCGATAGCAAGATCGTAGGTGTGGGCGGCAATCGCCAGGCCAACGTTCTGGTCCAGGTCATCGTTCGCGACGTGGCGTCGGGAATCGATATCAATGGATCGAGTGTGCAGGCTTTTTCGACGGTTCGCGCGGGCAATACGCCTGACGAGACGTTGATCACGGAAGCTCTCAATATCGCGGCTAACAAGGCGATCGGCGCAATTCAAATGCAGTCGTTGCCCACGGGCACGGTCTTGAATACTCAGCCTACAACCGCGCTCGTGAACCAAGGTTCGCGCAGCGGCTTCAAGGTTGGACAGCAAGTCATCATCACTCGCGGCCGCGACGAGGTTGCGACGGGCCACGTGTTCGATGTCGATTTCGACAGCTCTAACGTCCGCGTCGATCGATCCTTCAAGGGTATGGCTCCTGGCGACAAGGTCAGTGTCATTTTCACTCCGCAAAGATTCATCAACATCGGTCCGGGCGGTCAAGCCCGCATCGAGCGTAGCCGCAACCACGGCAACAACTCGGGCATTATCTCAGCGGTTCTCCTGCTGGGACTTGCTGCCATCTTGCTTGGTGGCTCGGGCAACAACGGCCAGAGCGCGGCGAACGAAGTGACCGCTGAAGCGACGACGACTCCTGGCGCTCCGGCGAACAAAGTGACGTGGTCCACCCAGGGCTTCTTCCGCTACACGGGCGTTTCCGTGCGGTGGCAGATCTATCGGGGCGTTGAGTCCGTTCCAATCGGAAATGTGGACGGCGCGGGCGCACATGCTTACTTCGACACGAACACGCCACGAGCGATTGCCTACTATCCCTTCCCTCCCGGAAGCAGCACGGGTACGGCGTGCGCCGGCCTTCCTGGCGAGACGGCGATCACGGCTAACGGCGTGACGGTTGGCCGACAGTTCACCTATCGAGTTGAGCTTGTCTTCCGAGTCAGCAGCCTCGATCTCCCGGGCGGCGGTAGCTCCACCTCCGGGACGTCCGGCGGCACTACTTCGACGACGGGCGGTGGAACTACCTCCACGACCGGCGGCGGCACCACTTCCACGACGGGCGGCGGAACCACTTCCACTACTGGAGGCGGAACCACTTCGACGACCGGTGGCGGGACTACTTCTGGCGGCGGCGGCGGCGGCGGCGGCGGAACTGATTGTTTCTTCATCTCCTCGCAGACCACGTCTCGCGGTGGAGCGACGGCGATCAATCCGCCCCAGTTGAACCTCCCGGCCGAAGGCGCCACGGTTACGTCATCTCAGTTGTTCACCTTCCAAAGCGTGATCAACTTGGATTCCTTTGTGGCTCAGTATGTGCTGCAGGTGTCGAAGTCGCCCAACTTCACGAAGGGCTCAGGGACGGTTACTTATCCCTTCCTGCTTAGCCCCGCTACGGGAACGCTGAGCATCACGGCAAGCCCGGCCTCCTCTTTCTCGAACTATACGGGAACGTTGTGGTGGCGCGTTGGAGCTCGGAACTCGGCCGACCGGCCAGGACCCGTTCCCGATCCGACGACCAAGCTACGGTATGTGTTCAGCTCTATCCGCAGCTTCAAGTTGCCGACTCCTCCGCCTCCGCCTCCAGGAGGTCTGTAAGAACACGGACAAGACCGTTGGCACAGATGCTTGCCGCGCGGCGTAATTAGCGCGGCAAGCACTCTTTCAGGAGCAAACATGACGAGTATTTTTAACCGAGCATTAGCGGTCATAGGGATGGGCATCGCTGGGATCGGCCTTTCTACCGCCCCGGGTTGGTCAGCGTGCGACACGCCAACGACTCCGCTGTCTGCGGATTTCAACACAAGCGCGCCGAATGTAGCGAATGAGCTAATGCGCGCCGTAGTTGGGTTAAGCGGAACGGTCACTCATGGTGGTACGACCACTGATCCCTGTTGGCGGCCGAATACGCCCGCCTTTGTGGGCCAAGTCGCGGGCGGCCTGGCTTTTTCAGCCGGTAGTCAAGGCTCGATCCAAAACGATTTCGACGACAACATGGCGTACGTCTACGGAGCTCAGTTCGAGCCTGCTCGACCTTGGTGCTTTGTAACCATTAACGTCGACGGAACTCGCGCTTCCTTCGGATCAGCCGGTATCGGTGGATTCTTCGATGGAGCAAGCGGCCGTTACGTCACCATGGATTCCACTTCCGGTGGCCTTGCGGTCAATCTCCGAGTAGACGTTATTGGCGATGCAGCTCGAATGCAGTGGACAATCAGCAATCCGACTACGGCGGAGCACACAGTTAGCCTTTGGTTTGGTGGCTGGATGGGTCTCCTATCTGAAACGACCGGAGAGTCCTCTGGCGTTGCTTTACGTCCGTTCGGCTTAGGTAATGGCGCTCCTTATGTTTTGATGCCAGGGCGACGCCCAATCGCTACGCAGGTGCGGATCACGAGATCGACCGACCAGAACTTCCCGGATTACGCTGATATTTACTTTGACCAGGCTCGGCCTTATGGCTTCCGGTTGGAGAACGGGCCTACTCAGGCGACTTCCGATCAGTCGGGCCTGAATAGTGATGCGGACTTTGCCGATGAAATTGTCTTTGGCGACCCGGGCAATTTGATTGGTGGATATGGCGGCGATCACACGTTCACAGATCGTATCAACGCAGATGCTCCGTGGGGTGCGGGATCGACCACCGCATTTCTTCAGAAGTTTAGAGACAAGATTGCGCCGGTGAACGGGACAGTGCAGTTCGTGCACTACTTCCGGACGACATGGGGCATTTCGAATTACTCGGAACCTTATGCGGTTGTTGCAGACGCTCCGACGATTATTCAGACGGACACGAGCCAGCCCAGCGGGCTCCAGAACGATGGCGTTGCTCGCATCGGCGTAGACGTCGACAATTCCGGCCGCCCTGGATTCACCGATGCTAACAAGCCCTTCGCGATCCAAACGGTACGGGTTTCTATCTCTTTCCCGCAGACTCCTGAATCGGCGGCGTTCCCACAGAACCCGGATCCCGTTCAGTTAAATTCGGTGCTCCACACGGAGTACGGCAAGACGCCGACCTTCCCGAACGGGCTAGCACTGGCACCTGGTGAGACGTCGACCAAGAGCATTCCCGGTTCTCCAGCTTTGAGGTCCCTTGAGATGAAGTCCTTGATCTTCAACATCACGGCAGACGGGATCGCGAGCGGTGACCTACCGTACATCATTAAGATCCAGCCTTCGACGGGCCCGATCAAGTATCTCCATGGAACGATCAACGTGGCGGCAACCCCGCGCGTCCACCTTCAGAGTTCGCCGCAAGTGAACCTGATTACGGCGCCGTGGGAGTTTTCAGACTCTTCATGGGAAGCCATTCTGGGATTGCCCTCGTCGCAGTTCGCTGCGTTCGATTGGGATGCCTTACAGAACGGATACGTGCTGTCCTCTTCAGCCGCTCGTGGGATCGGCACCTGGATCATCTACTACGGCAGCGATCCTTCCTACAACAATGGGTCAGCCTTCTATCAGGCGAATCCACAGCCGCCGACAGACCTAACGACTGGAGCTCCTCAAGTTCAGTTGCACAGTGGCTGGAATCTGATCGGCAACCCGTATAACTACTCGGTGCCCCTGGCCCAGGTGGTGGGTGTGAGCGATGCGAACAACACGCAGGCGCTTAGCTGGCAGGAACTTGTCAATGCGGGAATCGTAGCCAACTTCTTGGCTTACTGGGATCCCATCCAGAGCGAGTATCGCTATCTGCAAGACATCAATGAGAACGTTCAACCGAACTTCGGCTATTGGGTCTTCGTTCAGACGGCTCAGGATCTTACGATCCAGTTCCCGCCTGTGTTCGCTCCCGGTGTCGGCGGCACTACCGGACCTTCACCGTTCCGGGTTCGCCCGCCTTCAAATGTTCCGACCGGCTCCATCCTTTGGAAGTTGCAGTTAGCTGCTAGATCGAACGGAGCCAAGGACAGTCAGAACTTCATTGGATCGGCAACGGATGCGACTACGGCTGCTCACATGAGCATCCTGAAGCCGCCGACGAGCCCGGTCAGCGACCTGAAGCTCGGTATCTCCCGGACCGCCGGCGTCACAACTTCGCTCTACGCGCAGTCTCTGACCGTCGGAACCGGCGCGGCCGACTACAACGTGGTCATTAGTTCGAAGAAGGGCGGGACGGTTAACTTTAGTTGGCCGACAATCTCTAGCTTGCCAAACACTCTTGGAGCGACGGTTACGGACGCGACGATGCACACATCGCAAGATATGCGTCGGTCGGCGAACTACATCTTCGCGCTTCCCAAGAACGGCAGCCGAACGCTGACGATCCACGTGGTTCCCGTTTCCAACGGGGCGAACCTACTGAGCGGTCTGAGTCGGACGCTCTCGGGCGGCTCGGCCATGTTCAGCTACAGACTCTCGGCGTCCGCAAGGACATCGGCGAAGATCATGACGCTGAGTGGACTCAACGTTGTCACCCTGACAACGAACCGTCCGGACTCGGCGGGCTTGGACACGGTCACCTGGAACTTACGCGACTCTTCCGGTCGTCCGGTTCCTTCCGGGCAGTACGTGTTCGTCATCTCGGCGACCACGACGAACGGACAAGTCGACACGAAGCAACTGCAATTCAGTCGATAAATCCAAGGGGAGGATGCCATCAGGCGTCCTCCCCTAAATTTTCTTTATTTTTAACTTTCCCGGAAATAGCAGATGCGGCCAGAGCGAGTTATCGGTTTCTTAGGATTTCTTCTCGCGGGAACCCTTGCTTCAGCTAGCCCGATTCAGATTCAGCTTCAACCTCAGACATCCGTGAGTGTCGCTGATCAGCGAAGCACGATTACGATCAACGCGACGCTTTTCACCTCCGGAGGAAGCTTGGTTCCCGACGGAACTCAGGTCATTTTTTCAGCTTCCAACGGCACCTTCCGCGACCAGATACGCACCACGACGCAGGGCCGCGTTCAGGCAGTGCTTGTCTCGCCCGGCACACCCGGGACCTGCGTGGTCACCGCCACCGCTCCGCAATATGGCGCGGTGAGCACTACCGAAATCGAGTTTTTCAGCGACCGCTCCCTCCTTGACACGGCGAAGGAGTACATCGAAGTTTACTCCCCCGGATATCTCTCCTATGGGACGAAGATGAAGGTCATGACGGCCTCCGCTCCGGACAAGGGCATTCATCTCCGATATCGAGAAATCGAGATTGATGCGGATGATCTGCAGCTCGATGTCCCGAACTACGAGGTTCGCGCGAAGCGAGCTCATGTGAAGATGGGCAAGCTCGACTTCGAGACGACCGATCTCTATCTCAAGCTCAACTCGCGAAAGGGTTACGCTTATTCACACTTTGAGGGTCCCACGCTCGTCGGACTCAAGCCATATGGCCCGTGGCTCAAGCCAGTGGTCGAAGATCGAGATCACTACGGCTTTGCGACCTTCACGTCATCCGGGTTCAAGCCAGCGGAGACGACGGCAAACGAGGACCAACTCTTCACCTTCAGCAGTGTGAGCGACGAGGAAACGACGCTCATCCAGGCGAAGAAGGCAGTTGCTTTTCCGCGTAAGGAAGTTCAGTTCCAAAATGCGACGATTATCGTCGGCGGCGCAAAGGCGCTGAAGCTGCCCCTGTACCGGGACTCGATGGGTTCGTCAGGAACGTTCACGGACCAAATAGTTTCGATCAACGATAATCGCCTCGCGGTCAACTATCCTTACTTCCTGAGCCTTAAGCCGGGCCAATCGAGCATTCTACGCTTCCGGACCGGAGAAAACTACGGACGCGGAATCGGCGGCAGCGGACGCGTTTCGCTGGACTACGAGCTGAACTGGAACAAAGGCGACAATATGGACGGTGGCTTGGTGTTCTCGGGAATAGCGCGCAAGGACTGGAATTTGGCTCTGCGCCAGTATCTGAGATTCAAGGACGACACCACCCTTTACGCGAACGTCGAGATGCCGGCCTCGCGATCCCTTTTTGGTAACGCGACTCTGAGTCGGCAGTTTAAGGGCTTCGGGATTTCCCTGACGGGCCTTGCCAATCACTCTTTTACCGGCCCGCGGTTCGACACCCGCAGCATTTCGCTGGTCGCGGAGAGCAATGCGATCAAAGCAGGCAAGCTGCCTTTCCGCTTCTATTTCGGAATCGACGCCAATACCCAGTCGACATCAAACTCCATTTCCGGTCCCCTTCGGCAGGATGGCGTCGGGGTGGCCATGCGGGGGCAACTGGTTCAGCAGCGGCTGGACAAGAACTCGACCTTTAACGCAAATTTCCGGGTCGTGCGCAACTTTGCTGGAACCGAGCAACCGCTCGGAGTCACCGGTTCGGCAACGATCAGCCGGGCTATCAATCGGTACGCCAATCTTCTTCTTAGCTACGACTACAACAACGACGGATTCAATAGCCGGTTCCTCGGGCAGCACAGCCTGAACCTGAATGCCAACATCGATGTCGGCAATTTCCACTTCTCGGGCTACGCGTTGCGCAGCTTGGATGTGGAGCGGCTGACTTACTTCTTCGACACTTCCTATCGCTTCAGCCAACGGTGGTCGTTGATGTACTCCCACACGTTCTCCGACTTCCTTGGAGACAGCACGCTCGAATACTATCCGACCATCGCCTACGATCTCGGCGGGAGGCAGATTGGCTTGACCTGGTCCAATCGGACCAAGAGATTCGGGATCCAGTTCCTTGGCGTTCCGCTTAACTAGCGGCCTCTTCTGCCTGTGCCTCTTGACGAGCGCGGTGCAGGGCCAGGCCTTCGGGCGTTTTGGCTATACCGAGACGCCCCGGCAAGGCGGGATCCTCATCGACCGTGGCGGATTCGTGGCCGAACACGCGGCGGCCGATCGCTTCGGCTTTAGTCGGTCCTCCCGCATGTGGCGCGCTTTGACTACGACGGCGTTCGGGCAGACGATTTTGATGAGCGGCGGCTCGAGACTTCCTGTAAAGGCGCGCCTAAATCTGCTCTCGGCCGGGCCGGAGTTCTACTTCGAGTCCGGGATGCGGCTGGACCTTGGCAGCACGGGCGCGCCCTACGTGACTTGGAGCGATGGCAGCGCCGGAGCAGATATCCCTACTCCCGACGTGAGTTGGGTGCTTGTCTCGTTCAAAAACGCGCAGCCGCCCGTCCTCCTTGCGTTTTTGGATGGGAAGGCGAGCGTCAGCTTGTCGGGCCGTCCCGGCGATTGGCATTTGGTCACCGAGAAGCCCTATCGCGGCTGGATGCGGGTGGTGCTGCCCTTCGGAAGCGAGGGAATCGCCGCAGGCGGGGCGGCGGGGCTGGGACATCAATCTCAGCGCCTGGCGAAATCCATCGAATCGTGGCTTCGCCCGGCTCCTCAGGCGATCGGTTTTGCCGTCAAGGGGGATTCGGATTCCGTTTCGGCGACGTGGAGCTTCGACCGGCCAGGAGCCTTGGTGCCAGCGTCGGCCGTTCTCGCTCCGGCGGGCGGGTACAAGCTGGTGATCGCCTCGAAGATCACGATGCTCGATGGCGAGACCCCTGAGGGTCCGCGCGAGGCGGTCGTGGGCAACACACTGTCGATCGGATTTCCCATCCGCCGCATACCCAACGGACGGACGCTGGGGGTCGGACCCGCGTTGCTGGACGCTCCCGGAACGGTCTCGCCCGTCGATGTGCCGAGCGTGGCCGAGTTGGCGCTGGGATGCCTCGTCTCGGGCAGGGAAACTGCCTACAAGAAAATGGGCGAGGACACGCTCGCGAATTACCTGACGGACGCCGAGTACCTGCCGGAGCCGAGCACCGCTCAATCCTTGCCATACCGTGCGGACGGCCAGGGACTCGATCTGGTAGCGGCCCAAGCGTTGTTGATGCAAGCGTTGTCCCTCAGCACGAAGACCTCGTCCGACGAGAACTCACTCCTCACATCTCTAGCGTGGCGGCGAGATTGGTGCACTTGGCGCTTTGAGCTCGCCGGTGAGATCTATGCAAGGCGCGCTTCCGCGATCGGCGCCGTCGCGGGAGCCTGCTGTCCCGAGCCGAGTCGGCGGCTCGACGCGGCGATGCTAGAGGCCGGCTTGGCTGCCCAGAGAGCCTTGGATGCGAAATTGGCTAAAGCGGGCACTCCCCCAACGGCCCGAATCGAACCTCTTTGCGCCTTGAGGGCGCGAATCTTCGGCGATGTTTCAGGCGGCGATCCATTCTCGGCCTCGTTGCTTAGCCCGCTGCGCGTTTTCGGGGACCAGCCATTTACTCTGGAGAAATCGGGAAAGAATCTGGTCTTGGTTTGGACCGCGGGGGACGTCAAGCCGCTGGTTATTACCCTGGTGAGCAGCTATTCCTTGCGATTCGAGAATGGGAACCTCAAGGCGCTCGACGTCTCCTCTGCCCTCGGGACCTATTCGCTAAAGGCAGTGCCTAAGGAGGCGGGCCGATGCGAGGTGCGGGTCATTCTCCCCTCGTGGGCACCGCCGCTTCCGGCCGCGACGTTGCCTCCGGCATATTCGGATTTGGCGCTGCCGGCAAATCCTCGTTGAAGTGGAGGCCGACGCTCTCGCGGCGGGCGATGGCCCCGTCGACGACGTGGCGCGCTGCGATCAGCAGGTTGCGCGTCTCAAGCGGATAGGTCGAGAATGGCGTCGCAGGTTTCAATTCGTAGTCGCGGATTAGCTTTTCGATTGTCCTCTTCGCCTCTTTCAATCCTGAGTTGTTTCTGACGATGCCGACTTTCTCAGTCATGACCTTTTGCAAAGCACGGCGGATTCGAATCGCTTCCGCTTCCGAGATGCTATACGGGACCTCGGGCAATTGGACCGAGGTTCGTTCGGTTTCCCGCTCGTTGGCGGTCGCTTCGGCGGCGGCGAACGAGAAGACGAGTGCTTCAAGGAGGCTGTTGCTTGCGAGACGGTTGGCCCCGTGGACGCCGGTGCAGGCGACTTCGCCAGCCGCGTAGAGGCCCTCTACGGTCGTTTGTCCGTTCAGATCGGTGACGACGCCGCCGCACGAGTAGTGCTGGGCTGGGACCACCGGAATCCAGTCCCGGTCGATCTGCAGACCGACTTCGCTGAGTCGACGGTAGATCGTCGGGAACTCTTGGCGGAGGGCGTCCGACGGCAAGTGGGCGAGGTCGAGATAGACGCACCACGTCTCCAGCCTCTTCATCTCCGCTTCGATGGCCCGAGCGACGATGTCGCGCGGGGCGAGCTCGAGGCGGTCGTCATAGTCGAACATAAAGCGGTGTCCGAGATGATTCCGCAGCGTGCCGCCGGCTCCCCTTGCGGCCTCGGAGATTAGGAAACTCCTTAGCTGCGGGTGGTAGAGCGTGGTGGGATGGAACTGCATAAACTCCATCCCTTTGATCTCGGCTCCTACGCTCGCCGCGAGCGCAAGGCCGTCACCGGTCGCCACGGACGGGTTCGTGGTGTGCTGATACATCCGACCGCAGCCACCGGTGGCGAGCATGACGGTTCGCCCGAGAACGGCTCTCTTGCCTAGTGACTCGACGTGGGCAAGGGCGCCCGCACATCGCGCTTCGTTAGCCAGGAGGCCGGTGACGAAGGCGCGCTCGAAGATCGTGATCCGGTCGTGGTTGCGCACGGCCTCGGTCATCGCTCTCTCGACTTCCCACCCCGTGCGGTCCTGGTGGTGGACGATACGATTCCGGCTGTGGCCGCCCTCGCGGCCGAGGGCGAGGTCACCGCCGGTTGCCACGTCGAACCGGGCCCCAAGGCTCTGGAGCCATTCGATGGCGGCGGGCGCGCGCTGGACGAGGAAGCGCACTGCCCGCTCGTCGCAGAGCCCGGCTCCGGCGATCAGGGTGTCCTGCTCGTGGAGCTTCCACGAGTCGGCTTCACCGATGGCGGCGGCGA
>JBBSFL010000101.1:0-10240 GCA_038238735.1 Fimbriimonadales bacterium
ATGTACAAGCCTGTACCGCCAACCACGATCGCGTTTTTCCCCTCCCGATGGAGGTCCTCCAACTGAGGGGCGGCCAACTGAATCCATTCTCCCGCGCCCAATGACTCGTCGGGGTCCTTGATGTCGAGGAGGTGGTACCGTTCCTTCGCCACTGGCTTCGCGGTGCCGATATCCATGCCGCGATAGGCCTGAAAGGCGTCGGCGCTGATGAGCGCCGCTCCGTAAGCGTCAGCGATCTTCTCTGCGACACCGCTCTTGCCCGAGGCCGTCGGACCCATTACGGCAAGAAGGAACGGCTTATCCATCTTCGCCCGGCGGGCTACTTGACGAGAATCTTGATGTCTTTGTCGCCAGCTACCGTGAGCTGGTTTTTAACCGAGAAGTCGCGCATTTTGTGCTCCTTCTCAAACTTGCCCGTGACTTCGACTTTCTGTCCGTCTTTCGGTGCCTTCGCAAGCTCGCCGCGGCCATAAAGACTAATCTTCGCCTCGCCCGACTTAACCTCAAAGATAAAATACTTGTTACCGATTTTCGAGGTCTTGGCCTGAAACTTGGCAACCGTCCCAGAGGTGGTGATGACCTTGCCGTCGAATTTTTCAGGAGACTTGACGAGATCGGTCAGCTTCGTCGTCGCGGCGAAGGAATTGACTGCAACAACGAGGGCGAATACGGTGAAGAGGGTGCGGGTTCGATTCATCACTTAAAACTCCAGCAAAGCTTTGATCGGTAGGCCAAGCAGATTCTCCCGGCCGTTGAGGAACGTCAGTTCGATAAGGCAGCCGAAGCCGCAGACCTCACCCTTCAGGCGCTCCACAAGCCGACACGCTGCGGCCGCTGTACCGCCGGTCGCGAGCAGGTCGTCCACGATGTAGGCCTTCTGCCCAGGCGCGATTGCGTCCACATGCATCTCGACCGTGTTCGTGCCATATTCGAGCGCGTATTCCTCGGTGATGCGGTCGTACGGCAGCTTTCCAAGCTTTCGGGCCATTGCAAAGGGCAGGCCAAGCTGGATTGCCATCGGCGTCCCAAAAATAAACCCCCGGCTCTCGATGCCCACGATCACCTCGGCGCCCCGCTCCTTCGCATCGGCGGCCAGCAGTTCCACCGACTGCTTAAAAGCAGCTGGATGCTCGAGCACCGGCGTGATGTCCTTAAAGAGGATGCCGGGCTTCGGAAAGTCAGGAACGTCGCGCACCAAAGGAGCGGCAAGCAGTTGCGCCATGTCGGGGGCGATGATACCCTCCTGAGTTGATCGAGTGATGGGGTCAGTCCATCACCGCTCCATCGCCGATCACGCATCACCGATCACCGATCACAAACTACGGATCCACTTCAGGCCCTGGCTCCCAGCCCTGATCGCTAGCGCGCATCAGGACGCCAACATTCAATGGCCGGTCGATCCTAATCTGACAAGAAAGCCGGAACTGCCCGAGAACGCCATCTTCCTCGAGCGAATCGTGTTCCTTCTGCCCCATTGCGGGCCCCTCGCCATCGAAAATCTTCACCCGGCAGGTAGTGCATTTGGCTTCGCCCCCGCAGCGGTGGCTTATGTCGATGCCAGCGCCCTCGATCGCGAGAACGAGCTTCTGTCCCTCTTCGGCTTCGAAGGGCGGAAAGCCCTCGACGGTAATCGTGTGAGTCGGCATTGCAAGTGGGCATGTTACACCCGTTCATAATCCCCAGGTGATCAACGAGACCCGCCTGATCGACCTTTTCAAGACCCTGTGCCTGATCGATGCTCCTGCGCTTGGCGAGAAGGACGTCGTCGCCCACGTCAAGAAATATCTGATCGAACAGGGCTTGGAAGTCTCCGAAGATAATGCTGGCGAGAAGATCGGCGGTAACGCGAACAACGTGATCGCCTGGCTTCGCGGCACCCTCGCCGAAGCGCCGAAGATCTACCTGTCCGCCCATTTCGACACCGTCGAGCCCACCGCTGGCCTTGTGATCGAGGAGCGCGACGGCGTGTTCTACTCGGCATCCGACACGATTCTCGGCGCGGACGATAAAGCCGGGATGGCCCCCGCGATCGAAGCCGTCCTCACCTTGAAAGAGTCCGGCGAAGTCCACGGCGACGTTTGCCTCCTACTATCCGTCGCCGAGGAGATCGGGCTGAAAGGCGCGGAGGCTCTGGATATCCAATCGCTAGGTCTCGACTTCGGCTACGTGCTCGACACCGGCCCTCCCGTCGGCACGTTCGTGACTCGAACCGCGACACACGACAAAATCGAAGTCACGATCACCGGCAAGCCCGCTCACGCCGGCAAAGACCCCGAAAAGGGAATCAACGCGATCCAAGTTGCCGCCGCCGCCATCAACGGCATGTCCCTCGGCCGAATTGGACCCGAAACCACCGCTAACATCGGAATTATCGAAGGGGGAACCGCAGTCAACGTCGTCTGCGCCTCAGTTAAGCTCAGAGCGGAAGCGCGCAGCACAAGCATCGAAGAGCTTGACCGCCAATCTGAACACATGATCAAACGCTTCGAGGAGGCAGCTAGAGAGTGGGGCGCCGAAGTAGAAATCGTCCACGACCGACACTACCGGTCCTACCACATCCCCGATGACGCCCCCGTCGTCCTCCTCGCCCAGCAGGCCAGCCGAAGTTTGGGATTTGAACCCAGGCTACGCACGACCCTCGGCGGCAGCGACGCCAACGTCTACAACGCAAAAGGGGTTCCAAGTATCGTGCTCGCGACGGGCATGGACAAAATTCACACTCACGACGAATATGTCTCGAGAAACGACCTCATCGATGTCGCCCGCTTGTCGTTGGAGATTCTGAGATTGGCTGCCAAGAGCCAAGACAAATAGTCAATGTGGGAGCTGAAAAAGAAATGGAACAGGGTGCCGCGCAGGGCATGGCCGGGGGCCAAACCCGCTCGACAGGGCACTGCAGACGGGCCGGCAAGGCGTTGTTCCATACGCAACTCTGATGTTGGTATTCGACTGAGACGGAAACAAAAAACGAGCACCGCCTACGTCGGTTGGAGCGTCCTCCACAGTAAGCTGGAATAACGTGGTGACCATCGAGAGGCAGGCCGAACAGTGGATCATTCCCGAGCGAAATCGGGAGGTCGAGGCGCGCCTGCAGTCCGAGCTCGACGTCTCCGCCCTCGTCGCCTCGGTCCTCGTCCGGCGCGGGCTTCATGAGCCTGCCGTAGCGGATGAGTTCCTGAATCCGAGCCTCGATCGCTTGGGCGATCCACGACTCCTGCCCGATTACGATCTGGCGCGCGACGCCATCTTCGGGGCTAAAGAGCGCGGCGAGCTGATCTTCATCCACGGCGACTACGACGCCGATGGGATCACAAGCGCCGCCATCCTCGATCGATTCCTCACAAAGATAGGGTGCAAGGTCAAAACGCACGTGCCGCACCGCATGAAGGAGGGCTACGGCATCCACCAGATGGCCGTAACAGCCGCCCACGCGGCTGGTGCCAAGCTGTTCCTGACCTGCGACTGCGGCATCTCAGCGTTTGAACCAGTCAAGATGGCCGTCGAAGCCGGAATGAAGGTCGTTGTCACCGACCACCACCACGTCGGCAATGAATTGCCCGCCGCGATCGCCGTGATGAACCCGCACCGCGCCTCGTCGCAATATCCGTTCAAGGACCTCTGCGGTGCGGGTGTCGTGTTTCGTCTCTGCGAGGGGCTCGCCCGTGAGCTTGGCCTTCCTGTCGACAAGTACCGCGACAACTTCCTCGACCTCGCCGCGATCGGCACCGTCGCCGACGTGATGCCACTGATCGGAGAGAACCGCATCATCGCCCATTTCGGCCTCCAGCGCCTCGGCGAAGGGCGCAAAGCCGGCCTGCGCGCGCTGATGAAGGAGGCGGACATCCAGCCCCCGCTGCGCAGCCACAACATCGGATTCGGCATCGGCCCCCGCCTCAATGCTGCTGGCCGGATCGACGACGCGGCGCTTGCTCTGCAACTCGTGCAGTCCACCAACGATCTGGAAGCTACCTCCCTCGCCAAGCAGATCGAGATCGTTAACACCCAGCGCAAAGTCGAGCAGCAACGCATCGTCGACGAAGCGATCGAGCGCGTGATGGAGACGGGCGCGCACGAGAAAAACGTCATCATCCTTGCTGATTCCGGCTGGCATCCGGGCATCGTGGGCATCGTCGCGGGCCGCCTTGTCGAACAATTCCGCCGCCCGGTCTTCGTCCTCAACATCGACGAGGAGAAGGGCGTCATCAAGGGCTCGGGCCGTAGCATCCCGACTTTCCATCTCGCCGAGGCGATCCTCGCCCATCCGGATTTGTTCCTCAGTGGAGGCGGCCACGCGATGGCGGCCGGGTGCTCCTTCGAGCAAGATCGCTACGAGGAGGTCTTAGAAACGCTCGACGCCTTCGCCGGAAACATCCTCTCCCCCGAAGACTTCATCCCGGTACGGCGCGTCGACGGCGAAGTCGAACCCTCGGAGATTAATCTCCGCTCCGTGCAAGAACTTTCGAAGCTGGAACCCTTCGGTATGGGAAATCCCACGCCCCAGTTCGTCGCGCGGGATATAGACATGGTGATGAAGACCCCCACCAAGTCCCCCCAACACGTTCGCCTAACGCTACGAAAGGCCAAGGGCCCCGCGTTCGCCGCAATGGCCTTCGGGCTAGGCGTACGAATGGAAAACATTGAGCCCAACACACGCATGGACGTGGCGTTCGAAGCCTGCGTAGACACCTGGAACGGCCGCGAGTCGGTCAAGTGGCACGTCCGCGACTATGTCACAACTCGTGGTAATTCCTGAGCGAAGGGGTTCGCCCTGCAATTGAAGCCCCGACCGTAACCGGTCGCCGACCGAAGTCAACCACCACACCCAATTTGAGGCACCCGCTACAAAGAAAGTGCCCTGACTCGGCATCGATGGTCGGGGCGACAGGATTCGAACCTGCGACCTCATGCTCCCAAAGCACGCGCTCTACCAAGCTGAGCCACGCCCCGACGAGCCAATAGGGTACCGCACGGGTTCCGGTGGCGCTTTGGGCAGCCCGCAGTATTATTGATCCAATGAAAGGTTTTCTCGCGTTGCCACTTGCGGTCTTGGCTTCTATTCTGGTCGGCTGCGGATCTAACTCCTCCGCGCCCGAGACTGAAAGTGGTCCCGGCAAGAGTGGTGCCAAGATCTTCAAAGTCGCATTGATCACTCCCGGCCGGGTCGACGATGCGGGATGGAATGCGATGGCCTATGAGTCGTTACAGGGCATCAAGAGCGACCTCGGTGCCGAGGTGAACAATCAGGAAGCCAGCGGGGCTCCCGAGATACGCGATGCGATGCGCACCTACGCCCAGCAGGGCTACAACTTG
Organism: Fimbriimonadales bacterium; assembly: GCA_038238735.1. Taxonomy (GTDB): domain Bacteria; phylum Armatimonadota; class Fimbriimonadia; order Fimbriimonadales; family Fimbriimonadaceae; genus JAFDWR01. Next base: position 5,311 of record JBBSFL010000101.1, read on the forward strand.
ATCATCGGGCACGGGTTCGAGTTTAACGACCCCGCGATGCAGGTCGGAAAGGACTTCCCGAAGACCGTGTTCGTCACAAGCTCCGGAGGCGGGCATTCCGACAACGTCGGCGCCTTTCGCTTCTACCTGGAGCAGAGCTTCTATCTCGCGGGAATGATGGCAGCGAGCATGAGCAAAACGGGAACTATCGCGATGATCGGCGGTGACGACGTGCCGTCCATCCGCTCGACCTTCAAAGGCTTCCGCGCTGGAGCGAAGGCAGTAAATCCGAACATCAACGTGATCGAGACCTTCACCGGTGACGGCAAGGACGTCGCGGCGGCGAAGCAGGCCGCTCTGAGCGCGATCGACAAAGGGGCCGACTTCCTGATCCACCAAACGAACAACGCCGGCCAAGGCGTCTTCAATGCGGCAGCGGAAAAGCATGTTTTTGCGTTCGGCGCGAACCTGGATCAGAACGAAAACGAGTCGAACGCGGTGATCGCCAGCGCCGTAATCGTGGCCAAGCCAGCGTTCGTGGCTCTCGCCAAGCAGGTGAGGGACGGAACCTACAAGGGCGGAATCCAGCTAGTTGGGATGAAAGAGGGCACCATCGATTTCGTAGTCAACCCGAAGCTCAAGGACAAGATTCCGGCGGATGTGATGAAGAAGATCGAGGCAGCCAAAGCTGACATCTTGTCGGGCAAAATCGTCGTGCCAAAGGACGATTTCTAGGTCCTTGATAGCGTTGCGACGCATGACCGGCCCGCCAACGCCAAGCTAGTGCGAAAGCATGGACAAAGGGATAGCCTGCCGAGTCAAACCCGGACCTTCGATACTCACCGCGAAAGACTGGGCCCCGCCAGCTTGGAAGAATCCGATCTGCAGGTGGTAAACGCCAGGCCGTAGCAGCACGCGCCCCGTCTTCTCAGACGGAGCGTGGAGTCCATCGTTATCGACCACAAGCGCTCCTCCGAGACGAAGTACCGAGCCGTCATCGCTCAAGACACTGAAGGCATAGACCCCAGCCCTCTCGATCCGGATAGAGCCCGTGTAGGCGACCGCGTAATTCTCCGCCTTCCCAGAGGTCAAACCTAGGGTGCTGGCTACACCCGTTGACGAGGGTGTCAACTTGGCGAAGTCCGGCACACGGGCGAACTTGCCGTCAAAGACCTGCATCACCAAGCCGGGCTGTACGTCGTTGAGAGCGGCCGGCGTGTAGTTCACCGCCTGAATCCGGATCGAATCGCTCTTCGTGTCTTTTAGGAACTGCGCCGCCGTAATGGTGGCCGGCTTTGCCACAGAAATTGGCCGCGAATAGATCGGCGACCGTGCAGTAGGCTCCGAACCATCCAAGGTGTAACGCAGAACCATTCCGCTCACTGCCGGGCGAAAGCTGACCGTCGATGGGCCGTTCAGGAGCACCGCGTCGTACTCCGCGATCGGCTTGGGGATGTAGAAGTTCAGACCAAGCGCCTCCAGCCGTGCATAGTAGTGTTGCAACCGCGCCATGAAGGAATCGACGTCCTCCTTCTGTTCGCTCCACAGAACCTGGGCCATCGAGACAATCCTCGGGAAGAGGCGTTGCTCAACAGTCGGGCGGTCGGGGACTGCTTCCGTCCAGAGATTGCATTGGCCGCCCAGGATGTGCTTCGCCTCATCCGCGGTGAGACCGGTCGGCACGGGATCGAAGGTGAGGACATGCTCGGTCGAAATGCTGTCGTACCCGTAGTCGAAATAGCAGTGGGAGGTCGGCGTCATGACGACGTCGTGCCCGGCTTTCGCCGCCGTAATCCCGCCGTCGATGCCGCGCCACGACATCACGGCCGCATTCGGAGCGAGTCCGCCCTCGAGGATCTCGTCCCAGCCGATAAGCCGCTTGCCCTTCGAGTTCACGTACTTCTCGATCCGCCGAATGAAGTAGCTCTGGAGCTCTTCGTCAGTCTTGAGATTCTCGACGATCATCCGCTTTTGGCAGTCCGGACAGTGGCTCCAAAAGAACTTGTCGACTTCGTCGCCGCCGATGTGGATGAATTGGCCCGGAAAGAGCTGGAAGACCTCGTCGAGCACGTTCTGGAGGACCTCGAAGGTCGACTCCTTTCCCGCGCAGTAAACGTTCGGGATCGGCGAGCCCGACTCTTGGACGCTCAGCTCCGGCGAGATACTGCACGCGAGGCTGGGGATGCCGGCGCAAGCGGCCAGGCTGTGTCCGGGCATCTCGATCTCCGGAACGACCGTGATGTGCCGAGCGCCCGCGTAGCGCACGATCTCCTTGACGTCCTCCTGCGTATAGAATCCGCCGTACAGTTTCTCGCCCGTGCTGGGGCCAGGGAAGCGGAGAGTGGCTTGGTTCCAGCCGACGGCTGGACCGGCGCGCCAGGCTCCCGTCTGGGTGAGCTGCGGATATCGTTTGATCTCGATCCGCCATCCACCGTCATCCACCAGATGCCAGTGGAAGACATTCATCTTCAACATGGCGAGCATGTCGAGGTAGTGCTCGATGTCCTGCTTCGGCGAGAAGTGGCGGGAGACGTCGAGGAGCATGCCTCGCCACGGGAATCGAGGCCGGTCCTGAATCTCGCAGCACGGCACCGTCCACTTCTGACTCTTCGCGAACGTGGCGTCTTCGATGCCTGGCGGCAGAAGCTGGCGGAGTGTCTGGATTCCGTAGAAGACCCCGGCCGGCTTGTTCGCGGCGATCGTGATGCCGTCCTTGTGGATCTCCAGCTTGTAGCCCTCGTCTCCCAGCTCGGTCAGCGCGGGATCGGTGCGCAGGATGATGTCGGCCGGTCGAGGCAAGCTTGGCGAGTTCAGCATCCGAGGCGAGTGCGAACCGCCCTTCTCTAGCATTTCGCGAAGGATCATCCCCTCGGTCTCACACGTCGGCTCGAATGCGATTACTGGATTCCGGGCGAAGCGATACTCGCCCGCGGCCTCGACCACGCTCGACGGCTCCGGGAAGATGTTCACCCTCCGCGGCTGAGGCGCCAACGCGAGCGAGGCGACGACGGCCAGCAACGCGAAAGGCATATCGCCATCTTGCCACATCGAGCCCTAGCTCGTCTTTCGAGGACCGTAAATGTCGAGCACGCCATGGCCGATCTTGACGGGATTGCTGTGACCGGCATCGAGATTCGTGAGCACGATGACCGAGTAGTGGCCATCGACCATCCGCCCGATGTACGTCGTGAACCCCTGCCACGCGCCGGAATGCTCGATCAGACGGCTTCCGCCGTGGCTCGCTACTTGCCACCCGAAGCCGTACTTCGTCACGGTGCCATCCGCCAGCTTCATGGGAGTCCACATCTGCTCCAAGACCGATTTCTTCAAAAGACGGGCTCCCCGGAGACCGGCGTCCCATTTCGCGTAGTCGAGCCCCGACAGATAGAGCGAACCGTCCGCCGTGGTGTTGAGCACGGGCGACACCCATTCTTGGTTCTTGAGACCGTCCGTCTGCATCTCATAGCCCGACGCACGGTTCGGCACGATGTCTCGCTCGCTGATGACCCGCGCCGTCGTCATGCCGAGAGGCGTGAAGATCCGCTCCTTCAGCAGGTCGCCGTAGAATCGGCCGGTGAGGCGGTGGACCAACACGCCGAGCATCACGTAGCCGCCGTTGTTGTAGCGCCACTCCGTGCCCGGCGGCTTCACCGCGGGCTGTGAGACCATGAGCATGACCAACTCCGCTTCGGTGTAGTCCTTGCGAAGATCCATCTTGTCGTAGGGCATGTCGGGCAGCCCGGAAGTGTGAGACAGCAGGTGTCGGAGCAAGATCTTGTCCCACTTCCCTTGTGCCTCCGGGAACCACTGGCCGATCGCCGAGTCCAACGTGAGCTTGCCATCACCGACTAGCATCATCACAAGCGTCGCCGTGAACTGCTTGCCCACCGAGCCGGACTGAAACATCGTCTCGGGCTTGACCGGCACGTGGTGTTCCAGGTTCGCCTCCCCGTAGCCTTTGGTCTTCACCGGCTTTCCGTCCTTCAACACCACAAGCGACAGCCCGGGAATGCCTTGTTTCTTCATCTCCGCGGAAACCAGGTCGTCGACCGCGTCGGCCCGGGCAATTCCGAGCACGGAAACGAGCAGCACGAGCGAAGCAAGAAATCGCATCTCCAAAGGATAGCTTCTGCCCTTGTTAAGCGCAAGAAACTAGCCGATCATTCACCTAATTCGCGTAGCCGCGATGGGCAAAATTGTGGAGAGCGTTGATTTCGCACGGTTGGTGATCCTGATTCGTCGGGCGACAGCGCTTATGGCGCTGCCCGATTCGGCCATGAATTTGATCAAGGCGATCGACGCTGGCGACGCCTCCGCCCGCGATCTCGAGCGCATTATCGCCGCAGATCCCGGCCTTACGACAACCCTTCTCCGCGTCTCCGTGCACGAAAACGGCTTCCTTCAGCCCCCGACCCTGCGCCAGATCATCATGCGGCTCGGGCAAAGGACGGTCCGGTCGGTAGCGGTTTCGCTTGCTATGAAGGATCTGATGCGCGAGGGCGGTGCGACGAACTTCGACCCCTTTCGCTTCGCCCGCCACGCGCTCGTCGTAGGCTTTCTGGCTCGCTACGTATTCGCCCGACGCCAGATGGCGCAGCCGTTCGAAACCGAATGGTCGGCAGACGAGATGTTTTCAGCCGGCGTGCTTCACGATCTCGGCACCGGGCTCTTGGCGCGATCCGCGCCCGAGACCTTCGATCGTGTCTATATGTTCGCGAAACGAACCAAAACGTCCTTCAGCCACGCCTTCTTCGAGATATTCGGCCACTATCCCACGGAACTGGGCGCCGAGGCCTCCGAAAGCTGGCAGCTCCCCGATTTCTTCGCCCGAACGCAGCGCTCGATGTACACCCCATGGGAAGTGCAAGACGAGTACACCGCCCAGTGCTGCCTTACCTACGCGCACTGGCTGTCGAACTTCATCGGCGAAGGCCTCGTGCCGTGGCACATC
>JBBSFL010000102.1:0-10178 GCA_038238735.1 Fimbriimonadales bacterium
CAGGAAGACGTCGCGCGTTCGCGGGCCATCTTGAAGCCGGGGGGCATCCTTGTGGCGATCAGCGCGGACCCCGAGGTCGAGCAGGCCAAAGCGGAGGGCAAGCGGGCTATGATTTTCTCGATGACGCCGAGTACGGCGCAGCTACGGGAGATTTCCGGTCTGATCGAGGACTTGAAGGTTCGGCCGGTGATCAGCACGATCGTTCCCTGGGACCGCGCGCCGGAGGCGATGGCCGAGCTGGAAGAGGGGCATACGGTTGGAAAGATCGGGCTTCGGATCTCGGGGTGATCCGTGATAGGAGATCGGTGATCCTCCGATCACTTCCCCATGCCTCGGGCTCGAATGAATCCCTTCCGGTGCCTATCCCGTATGATAGGCACCGATGGATAATCCGTTACGGCTGTCTCCGAGCGACCTGAAACCGAGCCCTCGCGCAAAGGGTTGCGCGATTGTGTTCGGGGTTATCGTGCTGCTTGGAATTTTCGTGGTCGCGAGCGCGAAGCCGTATGCCGAGTATTTGTGGTTCGAGTTCGACGCTCACCACCCCGAGGTGTTCACCAAGGAGTACAGCACGCGCTTCGCGCTGTTCCTGCCCGCCTTCCTGGTCGCGTGGGCGATTCTGTATTTCAACCTGCGCCAGGCGCTTAAGCTGAGCATGGTCTACCTGCAGACTCCGGCGGGGACGGGGCAGCGGGTTTTGACGGAGGTGGTTCGGGGGGTGAAGGACTTCGGGGCCCTTGCCGTGAAGTGGGCGGCGCCGTTTTTCGCACTGCTGACGGCTTCAAACTTCTCGGCTAACTGGAACACGTTTCTTCTCGCCTCGCACGCGCAGACGTTCGGAGTGAAGGACCCGCTGTTCGGCAAGGATTTGGGCTTTTTCGTGTTCACCCAGCCTTGGTATCGGGCGATCAGCGGAGCCCTGCTCGGTTTTCTGCTGACGACAACTTTCCTGACAATTGGCATCTATGTGGGTTTGCAGGTGCTGGCGGCGATTGCGCGGATCGAGCTTGGGCGGCCGCAAACGCGGATGCATATCAGCCTTTTGGTGGGCGCGTTGCTGGTAGTGATAGGGATCAACACGTGGCTTACCCGCTTCGACTATGGGCTACACGAGGGCCTTCAGTTCTCGGGGGCGGGGTATGCGGCTTCCCAGAAGCTGGCGGTTCAGGGCGTGCTGGCCTGGATGCTGATGATCGGCGGTCTTGTGTCGATGGTGTCCTTCAAGATCGGCAAGCCGTATTCGGTGCCGATCGGGACGATCGCTTCGTCGTTTGCCGTCTTCGTGCTCGGGATCCTCGCTTGGCCCGCCTTCACGCAGAAATTCATCGTCGAGCCGGACAAGCTGACCAAGGAAGGACCGTTCGCGGCGAAGGCGATCCAGATGACGCGGTTCGCGTACGGGCTCGACAAGATCGAAGGCCGGGATTTCCCGGTCAAGCCAGAGCCTAGTACTCAGGAGGTGGCGGCGAGCCAGGGCACGCTGGACAACATGCGGCTGTGGGACCCGACGGTGATGGGCAACTCCATCGAAGTTACGCAGAGCCTGAAGCAGTTCTACTCGTTCAACGACGTCGACGTGGACCGCTACAAGATCGACGGCAAGCAGACGATGGTGATGCTCTCGCCCCGCGATATCCGGCTGGAGGGGCTCACCGAGAACTCGAAGACCTGGGTCAATACGCGGCTGCAGTACACCCACGGATTTGGGATTACGATGGCGCCGGTGAACGCGATGACGCCGAACGGCGAGCCGAATTTGATCATACGCGACATCCCGCCAACAACGCCTCCGGGCTTGAACTTGGACGAGCCCCGAATCTACTTCTCCGACTTCCGCGATCGGCCAGGATTCAAGCAGGATTCGTATGCGCTGGTGGATTCGAAGGTTCTGGAGTTCGACTATCCGGCCCAAGACTCGGCTATGTCGAACCGCTGGTCGGGGAATAACGGAATTCCGATCGGGGGCATGTTCCGACGGCTCGTCCTTAGCGCAGCGCTTGGCGACGGCAATCTTCTCGTGTCGGGGAATATCACGGAAAAGACTCGGCTGCTTATCCATCGCGGCGTGCTGGATCGGGCGGGCAAGATGTATCCGTTCCTGAAGTTCGACGACGATCCTTATATCGTGCTGTTGAACGGGCGGCTGGTTTGGATCGCGGACGGATTCACGACCACGGATCGGATGCCTTATAGCGAGCCGGTTGTCACCTCCGACGGGAGTCTAAATTACATCCGGAACTCGGTGAAGGTGACGGTCGACGCTTATACGGGGGAGACGAATGCGTACGCAATCGATCCCGAGGAGCCGATTTTGAAGGCTTACCGCTCGATCTATCCGGGGTTGGTGAAGGACGCGTCAACGATTCCTTCGGGCGTCCGCGAGCACTTCCGTTATTCAGAGGATCTGTTCACGATCCAAGCTCGGATGCTGACGACGTTCCACGTCACCGAGCCGACCACCTTCCTGAACAACAATGACGCATGGGACATGCCAGCTCAGCGGGGCGTGAGCGGCGAGCGGTCGCTGATGCCCGCCTACTACGTTCAGATGAAGCTGCCCGACCAAGCGTCGGACGAGTTCGTCTTGATGCTTCCCTTCACGCCTCGCGGAAAGGCGAATATGAGCGGGTGGATGGCGGCCCACTGCGACCCGGCGTCGTACGGCAAGCTGACGCTCTACAACTTCGCGAAGGGCGCGAATGTGAACAGCCCCGAGCAGATGGAGACGAACTTCACGACCGACCCGAAGGTGACTCAGGTGAATCTGCAGTTGAAGGGCGGCGGGGAAACGGAGATCGTCGTCGGAAATCTGCTTGTAATTCCCATAGGCAGCAGCGTGATGTACGTCGAGAGCCTGTTCCCGCAGGGCGCGACGCAGGGCCTGGCAGCGGCTCCGCGGTTGAAGAAGGTGATCTTGGCGCTGAACGACCGGATCGAAATCGGGGACTCATATGAGCAGGCCCTGCGGCAGTTGTTTACGAGCATCGCGGCTCCGCCGGTCGCGCCGCCCACCACGGGTCCTTCGACGCCAACGCCCGGTCCGACGACGTCCCCGGCTCAGCGGTCGATCGCGCAGCAGGCGTTAGAGCTGTACCGCCAGTCGGACGCGGCGCTGAAGTCGGGCGACTGGACGAAGTACGGCGATCTGCAGAAGCAGATCCGCGGGAAATTGGAGCAGCTGGCCGGCGCGAAGTAAGGGTGAAGAGCCCTCCCTTGGGGGAGGGCACGCTTATGGCTCGCGCCTGGTCGTAATCAGTTGTGCGGCGCAGAATCCTACCAAGGACAGGCCCTCGACGAGCGTCACCACGCCAAACTGAGTCAATCGACCGCCTCTTTCGAAGCCCTTAAATGCCTGATACGCCAAGCCCAGAAGACCAAAGCCGAGCAGGCTTGACGTAATCGCCCGAGATGTTTCCCGCTTCATCCATCGACCATGGCACCGTCGTGATCGAGGCGACCGCCGCGCCCCGTGGCGCCAGCTTAAGCCCCACGCCATCAGGGATGGCGAAGCTTTATGAGTCTAGCGATAGAGCTGTTTGATAGCACGCTTAACGAGAGCGAGCCAGACATAGAGAGCAGTATTAGAACAAAGCCCAGCTTCGTCATTTGCTGCACACCCAGCAGCAAGCTGTAGAGCCCCCAACCGTAAAGCAGCAGTGAAAACCCACCGCCGCCAATTGCCCACATCCATTGGCGAGTGCGCCGCGATGCCCACACTACGGCACCGTGGTGATCGACGCGACCGCAGAGTAGTTGCCGACCGGGACGTCGTTGACGACGTACCGAAGCCGATACCGGCGAACTTCCGGCTGGCCCGCGACGAGCGGCGGCCGGGAGTCGAGATACGGCGACGAGGTGTCCGTTCCGAGCATCGTCCAAGTTGTCTCGCCGGCCCGCTGGCAGCCTTGCTTCACGCGAGTCAGCGTCTTATCCATCTGCTAACCGAAGTGAGTGCGCCGAGGACCAGATGGTCTTTATCTGGTGCCCGCAGAACCCAGTTGGTGAAGTTGTCCTGCCGCTTTTGTCCGCGAAAGGTCTCACCCTCAAATCGAACATACAGTCTGGGTGCCCAGTAGCGATAGGTGCCCGTCCTTGTGTGCGGATCGTGGCCCTTTCTTGTGAAAACTTCCGTGCAGTGCCCATCCTGCGTGAAAGTCATGACACTTGTCCAATCGCCCCCGATCTCTCCCAACTCCCAGTCGGGTTTGGAGGGCCTGAAGCTATCGACATCGAAACGATGCCAGCCGCTATGGGAATCAAGAATCTACGCATGACGCAATCTTACAATGGCTTTGAGGTATCTGCCTAACATCCAACTGTGCTGACTCGAGGTTCACAACCGCAAACTTCACTCGCGGTGGGAATTATCCGATACCCCACCACGCCCCGGGGCGCGGCTTTACGCCACACGCCATCCGGGATCATCAAGCTGCGACGCATCACTAGGATCTGGCACCCCTCCCGGGGTGTGGGCTCTTGGACGTCGTCGATCCCGGGGTCTTCGACCGCCGGGCTACCTTCTTCGACCGCTCCGCGGTCGGGGAGGGGCGCGCTCCGTCGTGCCTTCCGAAAGCGCTGACGGAGCAGCACCCTCCCGTTTCGATTCCTCAGGACACGCCGTGCTGAGCGTCCCGCTATTTGAAAGTCTCGGCACGGTGCGTGTCGAGGCATTAGAACTCGGTCAGCCTCGGGCCGCGACCGATTATTCCTACCGAGACTGGTCCCGGACCGCACGCGCCCGACTCGGGAGGGGTAACAGAAGCCCGGTGGTCGAAGACCCCGGGTTGGTCAGGTCCAACGAGTCCGCACTCCGGAGGGGTGCCGGAAGGTAGCCCTGTGGTCGAAGACTCCGAGTTGGTCGTGCCCAACGAGTCCGCACCCCGGAGGGGTGCCAGAATCTCTCGTGGCGTCGACCTACACCAACCTCCACATCCATGTCATCTTCGCGACCAAAGGCCGCGCCCCAACGATCGCGCCCGAATGGAGGAGCGATCTGCACGCCTATCTCGGCGGAACCGTTCGCGGCCTCGGGGCCGTGCCGCTGGCAATCGGCGGAGTCGCCGACCATGTGCACCTCCTCGTTGGAATAAAGGCAACCCAACCGGTCGCCGACCTGGTCCGGGAGATTAAGAAGGCTTCGTCCGCTTGGGCTTCGGAGCGGTGGCGGGATTTCGCGTGGCAGACCGGGTATGCGGCGTTCAGCGTCGGCCCGTCGAAGATCGCGCGAATTCGAGCTTACGTGGAGACGCAAGAGAAGCATCATCGAATGTTGTCGTCCGCCGAAGAATTGAGGATGCTCCTGGACGAGCATGGCGTGGAATACGACGAACGGTACTTCCAATGATTTGGCACCCCTCCGGGGTGCGGAATCTTGGACGCCGTCGATCCCGGGGTCTTCGACCGCCGGGCTACCTTCTGTGACCGCTCCGCGGTCGGGGAGGGTCACGCTCCGTCGTGCCTTCCGCAAGCGCTGACGAAGCAGCGCCCACCCGTTCCGGTTCCTCGACACAGACCGTGCCGGGGTCCTCGTGTTTGATAGCCTCGAACCTACAGCGCGCTGAATCGTCGTGCTATCCGCGGTAGGGTGCGATCAGGCTTCTCGAAGCATTTAGCCGACATCTCCGCACAGCGGATTACAAGGTGGGCTGGATCGTTATTGTCTTCCCGTGGCCAAGGATGGAAGTGGAAGACGATGCTGTGCACGATTGTGCCAGCCAGTACACAGATCTCATGGCACCAGGCGTCGTATGCGTATCGAAGCCGGGTTCTGGTTCGCAGGGCAATTCTTTCAACCTGAGCCAGGAGCCCCTCCGAGTAGTCGACTCCCTCATAACGCAGGACGAGATCGAAGTACCCGTTGGGGATGTTGCCGCATCGTAGCGTGAGCTTTAGGCTCCGATCCCCAACATTTGCTCGGACCTGTGCGACAAGCGCATCGTCGACAAAGTAGGCCGGGGCAATAGCCTGGAGATTCTCAGGCAGTTCGCTCTTTATAAGTTCAAGGTGCTCTGCGAATCGATCGCGAGCAAAATTGACCGCGGGCGAGGGCCGCATCTGCATCTTCCTGTTCAACGTCATACAACAGCCAATAGATCTCGTCCGTAAAAAACCGCACAAACAAGTTTGGCACCGCGATAGCCGGGGCGAAGTAGGCGGGCTTTGGGGTTAGATGGCTGAATGTTCAAGGGTCTTCGCACCGTCATTTACCCCTCGCTCGACATCGACGCCGACAAGGCGTTTGGACGATGGCGCTGGGATTCGGGCCGTACTTCGACCAGCCGTTCTATGTCGGCTTCAACGTCGGCGGGTATGAGCTTGGGCTCGATCCGAATGGCGGCGAGGAAGGCTCGTGCGCGGCGGTGACTTACTGGGGCGTGGACGACATCGTGGAGACCGCGCGGATGCTGGCCGACCGCGGAGTTCGTCCGAAGAGCGACATCTTGGATGTCGGTGACGGCATCCGGGTCGCGAGCTTCTTCGATGCGGCGGGCAACGCATTCGGGATCATCGAGAATCCGCACTTCAAGGCTTAGAGGGCTTCTTCGAGGCTTCTTTCTCCAGCATTACCGACAGCCGCTCGATGCGGTCGGAAATGCTTTCTGTCGAAACCGACTCGCGCAGGCGATCGACGAGAATGGGGAAGCTCATGGGGGTTGGCTTTGGTGGGTCGGTGATGAGGATTTTGCTGCCTTGGAGTCGCTCCAGGGCCTGGCCCATTCGGCTTTGTTCTAGTTGACGCTCCAGGACTTCGCGGGCGGCTTGGTGGAGCAGCCGGTTGCTTGGCTCGTACTTGGAGAACACGTCGTAAAAGAGGCCGCTGGAAGCTTGAATTTGGCGCGAGGACTTTGGCATTCCCGGAAATCCTTGGAAGATGAGTCCCGCCACCCGGGCGATTTCTCGGAATTGTCTGCGCGCCATCTCAACGGAATTGAGGGAGGCCGGGATGTCTTCGGCCAGGTTGAGGGGGCTGAGCAGGCCGCCCGCCAGCGCCTCTTCGATCGGGGGCTCGAAGGTGGAAAGGAGTTCGAACCCGTAGTCGTTCATCGCGAGGCTAAAGGTGATGGGGCGGAGGCGCGAGATTCGGAACGCGAATAGGGCGGCGAGGCCCTCGTGGACGAGGCGGCCCTCGACGGGATAGAAGAACAAGTGGTGTCCCTCCCGGCTCTGGACTCGCTCGATGAGGAATTCATCGACTGCGGGGAGCGCCGACCAGCGCGCCTGGAGTTCCAGGATCGGCTGGAGGGCGAGCATTTCGGGGTCTTCCAGCACTCCGTACTTGGCGTCTTCGAGCTTCTCGCGGATGCTCAGCGCGAGCTGACCCGATAGGGGCAATCGACCGCCCATCCACCGCGGAATCGCCCCGCTGATGTTGGTGGCCGGCTTGACCAGCGCTGTCATGTCCTTGATTCGAATGAACTCCAGCGTCTTGCCCGCGAAGTGGAATTTGTCCCTCGGGCGGAGCCTTGAGATGAAGCTCTCCTCCACCGTTCCCAGCTTGTGGCCGCGCAGATACTGCACGGTCAGCGAGGTGTCGCTCGTGATCGTTCCGATCGACATGCGGTGCCGCTGGGCGATGTGGCGGTCCTCGACGATGTAGCGGCCGTCCTTCTCGACGACGCGTTTGAATTCGGGATAAGCGCGGAGGGCTTCCCCGCCCTCGGTCACGAAGCGGAGGGTCCAAGTCCACTCGTCGTCGGCTAGATCGTAGTAGGCGGCGGTGGTCTTTATTTCCGCTTTCAGCTCCTCTTCACGGAAACCGCCCCCGATGGCCATCGTGACCAGGTGCTGGGCGAGAACGTCCAAGGGCCGCTTGACGCCTTCCCTGCTCTCGATTCTTCCTGCAACGGCAGCCCCTCGGGCTCCTGCGATGTCGATCAGCTCGAAGGCGTGGGTCGGAACGCAGGTGACTTTGCTGACTCCTCCCGGTTGGTGGCCCGACCGGCCCGCGCGTTGCAGCAGACGGGCAACGCCCTTGGGCGAGCCGACTTGGAGCACGCGATCCACGGGGGTGAAATCGACACCCAGATCGAGCGAGGAGGTGCAGATAACCGCCCTTAGGTCGCCAGCTTTCAGGCGGGACTCGACCAGGTCGCGTTCTTCGCGCGAGAGCGATCCGTGGTGCAAGGCGATGGTCTCTCCCCACTCGGGTCGCTCGTTCCGAATCGTGTTGAACCAGATCTCGCTCTGGGAGCGCGTGTTGCAGAACACCAGGCAGGTGCCGCCCTCGGCGATCGCCTCGATAACGGGGCCAATCATCTGCTTTCCGAAGTGGCCCGACCAAGGAAAGCGAGTGATCTCCTCCGGAATGATCGAGTCGATCAAGACCTGCTTCGGGATCTCACCCTCGACCAGGCACCCCTTGCCGCCCACGCCGAGAAGGGTGTCTTGCGCTTCGGGGAGATTGCCGAGGGTCGCGGAGACGCCCCACGTCCGAATGTCGGGACAGATCGTGCGGAGGTGGGCGAGCGCCAACTCCGTTTGGACGCCGCGCTTGGTGGACATCAACTCGTGCCATTCGTCGACGATGACCGCGTTTAACCCCGAGATCAGCTCGGCAAGATTTTCGTGGGTGAGCATCAAAGTGAGGCTCTCGGGCGTTGTGACTAAGCACTCCGGCATTCGCACCTTCTGACGGGCGCGCTCGCCGCTGGTCGTGTCGCCCGTCCGCGCCTCCACCCTCCAGGACGGTAACAGGTCTTGAATAGGATCCCTAAGCGAAAGAACGGTGTCGAACGCGAGGGCACGGAGGGGCGTTATCCAGATCACCCGAAGCCCGCCGCCCGGGTCGTCGTTTTGCACCGCTTCTGCGACCGGGCCGAGCCAAGCGGCCAGCGTCTTCCCCGTGCCGGTTGCGGAGTGGATCAGTCCGGAGTCGCCGGCCAGATAGGATCGCCACACCTGGCGTTGAAATTCAAACGGAGCCCAGTCCCGCTGTACAAACCATTTCTCGATCTCCGCCAATCCCCGGTCTGAGGTGGGCGTCTTCATTTGGCTCGCGATGCTAGTTGAGCTTGAAGTAATTGATCTGCGGATCTTGGGGCGAGGCAGCTCCGTCGATGCCGCTCACCAAGACCAGATATACGCCGCCGGCATCAAGGGTGGGGGTGCTTGTTGCGTAAACCTGCTCAGTTCCATTGCGCCGGGCTTGGAAGGTCAGCGCGCTTCCCGAATCCACTGTTAGGCTCTGGCCATTGCCGTAGGTAATGTTGGTGAGCTGAAACTGGGGGTTGTCTCCAGGGTTCTGGAAGTCGATTGCGGGGGTGTCAAGCCCTACTCCCCGGTTGAATGCGTGAAAAACTAGAAGCGTGGCCTTGTTGCCGACCGGAGGCGTGAGATCGACGCTTAGCTCCACCGTCCGGATTCGTTTGATCGTTTCGCTGCCGAAGTTTTCCAACCCGAAAGCGATAAAGACGTAGCTAGTGTTATTGCTAACTGTCGCGGTCTCGGCCCAAAGGGAGTCGCCGGAGATACTGTCGAAAAGACCCACATCGTAAGTTGCAGGATTCTTGCTTTTGAAGACCGTCGAGGCATCGAGGTACGGAACGGCCGGCTCCAGGGTGTCGGTATTCAAGTCCAAGCGAATCGGATTCGAGTCGGGCGACGCATTAAAAACGCGAATCTTGGGTTTCTTCACCGAAGTCCCAGTTCCGCCACCTCCGCCGCATCCCGCCAGCGTGAGGGCGGCAATTACCGCAGATACACCCAATACGATCCCTATCAGCCTTCGCATAACTTTTTTCTCTACGCCACCGCTCGCGCGGGGAGTCCAAACTCTGACGACATTATATCGGCGAACACTTCGTAACAAAGTGGGCAGCCGACCAATGCGGTCTCCGTCAATTGTAGCCTCTGAGTTCCGCAATGTGGGCAACGATCTGTTTGCGCGACCGAATGTCTCATGGCGGCGGCAAGGGTCGCAGGTTCAAATGAAGGGAAAGCGCGATTGAGGCAGGGATCGCAAAGCGTCTTGCTTTCGCCATCGCCCGTAACCGCCCAGCCCGCCGCACGCCCGCAGACGTCGCAGGCGGGCATCAAAAGGCGACGCCGGTTTTGACGGCCTCGCGATAGCGGGAAATCAGGTCGCGCGTGACTTCGCCGGGAGTTCCGCAACCGATCGGGCGCGCGTCAAGCGAAACCATGGGGATGATTTCCGCGGCCGTGCCGGTGAGGAACGCCTC
>JBBSFL010000103.1:0-9997 GCA_038238735.1 Fimbriimonadales bacterium
GCTCCATCCGTGTTCGTATTCGCGGTTGGCGAATTGTTCGAGGAGGGCGGTGGACTGGTCTAGGACTTGTTCGGACATTTTGGCTTCGCAGTATAGAGTAGTGAGTATCGAGCGCTCGAGCCGTCTTGTAGGTTGGCGAGCGGGCTGGCGTCGTTGACCAGCATCTCGGGGTTGAAGATCCGAGATTGCTCCGGACCTGGGGGTCCGGGCTACTACTCACGCCCACCCGGCAGCACCGGCATCGCGCTTCTAATTGTATTTACGATTGTGACACGTTGACGGTTGGCGGCCGGTTCGCCGCTACAATGGAGTCAGGCCATGTACGTTCCGAATTACATTCCCGAGCCGGTGGAGATTTCGGACAATGTCACTTTGCGGCCCTATCGGGAGCGGGTGGTTTTTATTCGGCGGGTGCTGGTGTTTCACTTCGCCTCGCTCGGGATTTTGGCGATGCTGGCGGCTTTGCATGGTCCGCATCCCGGATTGATTCCGGCGTCGATCTTGGTGGGGGTTTGTTTGCTGGTTTTGAGCTTGGTCCGCATCGAGACTCGGGGAACGCGGGCGGATATTTTGCTTTCGACTTCTTTGCTGCCCGTGCTGTTGGTGGGGCTTTCCTTCTTGGTTCGGGTGGGGATGGAGGCGGGGGTTCCTTTGTGGGCATTGCCTATCGGGGCGGCTTGCGCCTTGACGTATGCGCTTTGCTGCGGGCGAGACTACAGCTTTGTAGGGCAGTGGTTTTTGGGGATCATCGTCTCGAACGTGGCGATCGCGGTGGTGGCGAGCCTCCTGCAACTGCCCTCAGGAGAAGCTTGGCTGGCGGTTCTTTTGAACTCTGGCTACTTTACTTATCTGGTGTATGACAGCGCTTCGCTTATGGCGCGGCGGCGGACGGGGGAGGAGATCGCGGCGGTGGTCGACCTGTACCGGGACATTTTGAATTTCTTCGGCTACGCGATTCGGTGCGTTCGGCACTGGCGGCGGCATCGGATTTGGAGTCGGTGATGTTGGATGTGGGATGTTGGATTAGGACGAGATGATTCGGTTTACTTGCTATATCAAGCCGCATCGCTTGGAGGCGGTTAAGTCGGCTTTGGCGATCTTGGGGATCAGTGGGATGAGCGTTTCCGACGTTCGAGGGACCGGGAATTCGGCCGAGGTTTCTCGTTGGATGGGTGGGGCTGAGAGTTTGGTGGCTTTGCCCATTCGCAGCAAGATCGTGATCGTGGCTCCGGACGAGCTGCGGGAAGCGATGATCGAGGCGGTCGTCGCGAACGCTCGAACGGGGGAGCATGGCGACGGTAAGATATTCGTGGAGCGAGTGCTCGATGCCGTGCGAGTCCGGACCGAAGAGCGGGGGGACGCGGCGATCTAGCGAATGCTTTGGCGAAATTTCGCGTCCTAGTTACTTGGATTTCGCACGGGAAATAACTTAATGATTACGGCTCTTCTTGTTGCCACCTCGCTGGTTCACTCTGGTTCGCAGTCCGCTTTGCACCTTCGAACCTTGACGGCTCCCGCGACGTTCGCGACTGCCACCTTAGGCATGCGGGCGCCTCAACCTATCGTCAGTGAGGCCGGAATCTTCCGCTACTACGACATGTTCGTGGCGAGGTTCAACGCTCGTGCCGCCGATGACATCATCGCAGCCTGGGCGCCCAATTACAAGGGATCTTTTGGGGCCTCTGAGAAGGATGGAACACCTATTCTGAGCGGGGCCGCTTTCCTTCGGAAGCAGGTTGCCTACGATGGGGGGGTAAACGGGCCCGATTCGATCCTTGTAAAAACCATTAAAGTTAGCGGCTCCACGGCTATTGTCCAAGGGCACGAGAATGGTTCCTGGAGACAGCCCGACCAGGCTGGAAATCCAACCGATGCCGGCATTTCTTTCGAAAACGATTTTCAAGATACTTGGCAAAAGACCGGGAATCGTTGGCTGCTGGTCCGGACGAAGGAGGCCGCCTATGCGGAGGTAAGAGGTAAAGACTTGCTCGCTTACCAAAAGCAGCATCTCGCACTGCGAAAGCGTTTCGGTCTGCCTAACCCTGTAGTTGCCCAGTCTGCACCGACATCGGGGAGTGTTGCAGTGCGGGTCAACACAAATACTGGCGAAGTCATCAAGGGCACTAAGGCTTTTCGGGTTACGGTCGACACGGGCGAAGTTGTGAATCAGGTCGAGTTTTATGTGAACGGCAATCTCCGCAAGAGCGACGAGAGCACGCCTTACGATTTCGAGCTGAACACGCTCGACGAGAGCGACGGGCCGATTAAGGTTAGATTCGTTGCTTACACGGCGCTCAGCCACAAGGCGGAGAAAGAGCTTTCCCTGACCGTAAACAACGAGGTCGGTCTTGGTCCGGAAGCTCATGTTAAGCGGGGCCAGGACGCTTTGACGGCGAACAAGTGGGATGAGGCGATCACGGAGGGTCGGATCGCTTTGAAGGCGCGGCCGAACTACGTTCCCGCGCGCATCGTGCTGGCTCGGGCCTTTCTTGGGAACGGCATCATCGACGAAGCTCTGAACAACCTTCAGGAGGCGGCGGCGGCGGAGCCCAACAACGAAGGTGTGCTGAATCTGGAGGCCAACGTGCTGCTTCGGCAGGCGTTTAACACTTTCAACACGGGCGGCTCTCGGCAGGACACGCTCAAGGCGATTCGGGAGTCGCTGAGTGGGGCGGTCAATGCCCGACGAAAGGTTCTCGACGCTCAGGTGGACGCGATCAACCCGGATCGCACGAACCCTCTGCCTTATGCGGATGCGGCGATTAAAGCGGGTCGGTACTCGGCGGCGATCTCCGCGCTCAATCCTGCGTTTACGCGTGATAACCGCCGGATCGATGTGGGCAACCGGCTGGCATTCGCTCAGATGCGGGCGCTGCGCTTGGGCGATGCTCGAGCCACGGTCGGTTTGATGCTGAAATACGGCAAACCGGATGCCTACACCTACGCGCTGTCCGGCATTTTGGCATACGAGGCGGGCGATGATGCCACTTCCGACTCCATGATGAAGCAGGCGCTTCTCGACGACATCTCGAATGTCGGGGTGCGGACGGCTCAGGCGTATATCGCTCTGAGACGGAATCGAACTCGCACCCTGGCGCCGCTTGCTCAGGATCTGGCGAAGGAGGAGGGTCAGCGGTCGGAGGTCGCTTACTTCTTAAGCTCGCTGTACAACCGGACCGGCGACTATTCGAACAGCCGCAAGTATTTCGAGCAGGCACTCTTGATCGAGCCCACCAACGTGGACGTCTATGTCGAGCAAGCTAATCGGGCGATTCAGGTCGCCATGACCGGCAAGCTCAGCTCGTCCGACAAGAACTCCACTCCTTCGGACGCGACGAAGGAGATGAACGCTCAGCTCGACCAGGCGGCAAGCTATTTCGAGGTGGCGCGCCTTTCTCGGCCGGAATCGCCCGAGGCCTTGACGGGTCTTGCGATCATCGCGATGCTGCGAGGCAATGGCGCCGATGCCAGCCGGTTTGCAGAGGCGGCTGTGAAGGCAGGCCCGGAATATACGCCCGGCCTTTACGCTTACGCGGGCGCGCTTCAAAAGCAGATACAGTCGCTTCAGGCGATGTCCACTCGCAATCGGGAACAGGCGGATGCGGCCGGCGGGGATGCGGGCGCAAAGCTGAGATCAGATGCGGCGGTCATGGACCGTAGCGCTTCCGACTTGATCAAGGCTTCTCAAGATTTGTTGATCAAGGCCTCGAAGCTCGATCCCAACGATTTGGGCGGCCGGCAAGCGCCGACCGCAACAGAGGCCTATCGTTACTATGCGCGGCATGGGCAGACGCCCGTGATGTCGGCTCCTTAGAAGGCGGATCCCTGGAGTCCATAGTAGGTTTCGGACTTATAGGTCTTATTGGACCCATAGGTCTTATGGGCTTATCGACTCTCGAGGCCGAGCGAGCTTAAGCTAGCTAGCAGGTGGGCCGTTTCTTCGGGGCGGGATGCCTCGAGGGGGAGGCGCACTGCGGCTTGATCGAGATAACCGAGTGCTTGAAGAACGGCCTTGTGGGTAGCGGGCTGGGGGGCTTTCCGGATGGATTCGAGGACGGGCATAAGCATATCGAATTTGACTTCCTGATTCTCTCCCTCCGACCGGATCACCTCGACCAGCCAACTCGCGACCACATTTGCGGCTCCGCTGATCGTGCCCGTCCAGCTTAAATCCAAGGCTCGTAGCAGAAGCGTCTCGTTGCCAACAAACAGAACGTGTTCTGCGCTTAGGACACTTCTGTAGCGATCTAGATTGTCCTCGTTGCCCGAGCTGTCTTTCAGGCCTGCGAAGTTCGGGTGGGTGGAAAGGCGAGCCATGAACTCGGCAGTGTGAGTGAAGCCGGTGCGTTGGGGGAAGTTGTAGACGAGGATTGGCAAATTGGTACGGCTCATGAGCTCTTCGAACCAGCTCGCAACTCCGTCTTCCCTTGCCTCCCGAAAGTAGCTTGGCGCCATCACGAGGGCTGCGGCAGCTCCGTCTTTGGTTGCCTGCTTCACCAGCCAAACGGCCTCTTCCAGGCTATTGCTGGCGACGCCGGCGATGACATCGAGCTTCCCTTTTACGGGGACCATTGCTCGCACGAGGTCCCGTTTTTCTACCGCGCTAAGGGACGGGCCCTCCCCGTTCGTTCCGGCGAGGACGACGCCTTTGCATCCCTGGGCTTCGAAATGGGACAGAAGGCGGGCCATCGCGAGATGGTCGACCATGCCCTTATCGTCGAAAGCTGTGATGCTTGCAGGGTAAACGCCAGTGGCGAGCATGCCGAAAGATTACCGTCGGGTTCTTTCCAAGACAGATCATGGATTGGAAAGCCATGACACCATGAGTTAAAAACTCATGCCACGGAAAGGCTGATAGAATTCTTTAGAGATTTTTCGTAAAGATCCTAAAGAAGTGAAAAGGATCGACCGCTAATTGAAATGTCCCACTCTCAAAAGGGGCAATGACAGAAAAAGGCACGGCAGAGGCGACTCTGGCCACGCAAAGCCTAAGGGTCTCGCGCTTTGACCGACTTGTTGGTTTGAAGCGAAGAGAAAGCCGGGTTACCTGTCTGGAATTTATGGAGAAGACCATGCGAATTTCAGACAACGAAGTAAAGAAGCTATTGAGCACCCCCTCGACCGAAGTCGAGGCGATCGTCGAATTTGCCGACGAGGTTTACGATCCCGCTGCGGATCAGGACCTGATTCGGAAGGTGAAGTCGGACGTGATGGCGATGCCGGATCGCGAAGAGATGGTCGCCGATCTGAAGGCGCGCATCGAAGCCGGCACGTACAATCCCACCGGCGACGAGATCGCCGACACGATGATTCGGCGAGCGATCGCCGACCGTATTCGAGGCTGACCAGGTGTCTCGCCTGGTCTGCCTTGGTCCCTACTGGTTTCTTGCGGTTTGGCGGGTTCTGTAAAGGTGCTCGGTGAAGCCGCCTTCCTCTAGGAAGTTCGCTTCCAGAGTCGATTTGAGCTTGTCCAAGAGGAATTCGCTTGGTGGATTAGGCAGATTGCCGTATTGGCGGCTGTCTCTGGTGTCTTCTCTTCTAGCTAAGTCTTATAGGACTTATCTTTAACTCGGGCGAGATTTCTGATGAAGATGGCCTTGGGGTGATCTTTGGACCATTGGGCGAGGTCGCAATGGCGGAGGAAGTCTTCGTAGTCGAGGAGAAGCTCTTCTAAACTGGCTCTCGCCACCCCTATGAGTTTCAGCTCCATCTTCTTCGAGGTGCCGGAGGCCATGCTCCCTTCCGCGATGTTTTGCTTGCCGCTGCGGGCAGCCTGTCCCATCTGGTCGGTGGTCGAGATCGCGGATTTACCAGCCGATCGCAGAAGACGACGGTTGCATCGTAAATGATTCCGGAAGCTTGTACGCTTCCAGATCGCGATAGGCGCCGTGCGGCCGGAGAATTGGGCCTTCTTTCATCGGTCTCTCATTGTGGTTGTCTGAGGTGAAATAAGACTTATAGGTCTTATAGGACTTTTAATTTTCTATTTAACAGCTTCCGCTTAGTTCGCGCGAAGGGCTCTTTGACTTAGCCAAGCATCGGCCAGCTTCTTCTGTTCAGCGGTAGCGGCCGGTTGGCGCTCTACGGTGTAGATCGAACGGTTCGCGGTGACCGGTGTGATCTCGACGTCCACCGTCTGGTCTCCGCGCTTGACAGTCACCTTAAAAGCCGTACCCCCTTTCAGGTTCGCGGTCGCAGCGGCCATGCTGGCGGCCAGGGCGCGACCGGTGTCGCCTGTGAGCGCCGTGCCGTTTACCGCCACGATCCCATCGCCCGTTTGAAGCTTGCCTTCGGCCGGGCCGTGGACGTTGTTTACCGGGAGGCCGGTTCCGCCCGGAGGGCCGCCCCAGCCGAACCCGAGGTCCACGTAGGATTCCTGAGCTGAAACTGCCCGAAGGCCAGCCTTGGCAAGGATCTCCTCGACCGGCATATTCGGCTGCATGACGATGCGGTCGAAGGTGGCGCCGTCACCACCGAATCGGACGTACTGCTTGCGGATCTCGTCTTCGGCGAACCCGGGCTTGCCGTTCTTACAGAGATCCCAGAGGGCGTGCTCGATGTCGTCGAGCGTGTGCTTGTTGCCGGTCTTTACTCGCAGATCGATGTCGAGGCACATGCCGGCAAGCCAGCCGAGGTTGTAGTAGCTGATGCGGTAGCCGTTGCTGTTGCCGTGGCCGTTATTGGGCTCCCCGACTCGCATGCTGGCTTCGTTTGGGCTCACCTCGGCGTGGGCCGGGTTTCGCTGGACAATTTGGAAGTTGCTCGCGGCGGTCTTGAAGTAGGACTCGTCGTCGGTCCAGCCGTAGCGGTGGAGGAGAGTGAAGGCGTAATAGTCGGTCACGCCTTCAAGCCACCAGATCGCGCCCGTCTCCGGTAGGCGGGTGTAGTCGAACGGGCCGAGCGGGAGGGAGCGGATGCGCTTCACATTCCACAGGTGGAAGAACTCATGGGCGAGGACGCTGACCGCTCGGGGTCCGACTCCTTGAGCGAGGGTGATCTGGGTGCTGCTGAGGTGCTCCAGGCCGCCCGCTCCGTCGGCCGCATCGTTGACCGCGAAGTGCCAGACGTATTTGTTGTAGGGCGGCCGGTTTCCGAAGAAGTCGTTCTCGACGTCGCTCACGAATTTGCAGGCTTTGATGAGCTTGGCGCGATCGACTTTGCTCTTCGCCTTCCCCCGCATGACGATGTAGTGCGGCTTGCCGAGAGTGAAGTACGTGTCGACGATGAGGCCGTCGGCACCTCCGACGGTGAAAGGATTGTCGGCGAAAGTGTCGTAGTCCTTGGCGGTGTAGGCGAAGTTGACAGTTCGCTCGAAGCGGTCCGGCGCGGGTCCGACGAAAATCCGCCCCGGCCAGAAACTCTTGATGTTGCCAACCGGAATCTCATCGAGACCGGCATAGGCTTGCCATCCTTGGGGGACGACGACTCCGAGCTTGCACGTCTCCTTCCGGCGGTCGACTTCGTAGAGGTACGTGGATGGTCCGCTCCAGCTCATCGCGCCGTCTACCGGTGCGACGGTGACGTCGTACTCGACGTTCGTTTCCTTCGCGGGCACGACGGACCAAGTGGTCACCGGGTTGACCGTCTGTTTCCACTCGGCTCCGTCCTGATACTTCTTCACGACGCCCTCGACGTTGGGCGTCAGGGCGAGCGGCTGCCCCTTCTCGTCGGTGGCGCTCAGGTTATGGATCGCCTTCGATCCATCGCGGATGACATACCCGCCCGGACCCCAATTGGGAATCTGGAGATGGCAACCGTGCTCGGTGCGGGGCAGGTGCATGACCACGTGAAGGGTGCTGGTGTCCGGGAGCACCTCTACGCGGTACGTGATCTCCGCTCCGGCGGCAGAGGCGAGGGCAAGGAATCCGGCGATCCAGAGGCGCTTCATGAATTGGATACTACCGGACCGTCAGTCGAGCCGTTTGGCTCGAGTAATTTCCCCTGCCAAACACAGAAAAAAAGGCGAGAAGCAGAAGCTTCTCGCCTTTAATCTCTCCTTTCTAGAGAAGGCTTAGGCCTTGCGGCGGCGGCGGATCATGGCGATCACGCCGAGGCCGAGAGCGGCCATCGTGGCGGGCTCAGGCGTCGCCGTCGTGTTGAGGCGATAGGCCGTGTTGGCTGCAGGGGTAATTGCCGCATTATTGCCAGCGAGAGCGAAACCGCCGCCGCCATTCATCAGCCGAGCGTTATTGGCTCCGCTGCTCGCATCGACCGTCGACGACGTGAGCATACCGATCTCTCCGCCTACAGCGAAATCCATGGTGCCAGCAGCGCCGAACCAATACGTACCGGGAAGCAACGTGACCGCGGTCGGCAGGACGATGTGAACTAGCGTATTGCCCGTGACACCGTTGAAGTTATTCGTGTAGGTCACGTTCGCGCCAGTGATGCCAAGAACGTCGGCAACATTACCGGTGTTGTTGGCGCCATTGGTGCCGCCGTTGCCGACGGCATTCGAGTAAACCGCGAAGTGCCAGTCGGTAATCGCCGAGGTCGGTCCGTTGCCGTTGAAGAAAATGAAGACGGCATCGACGCTGTTGATCTGACGAGTGCTCGTCAACGTCATGTCCTCAATGTTCATGGTGGTGAACGTTTGGTTGGGAGCAGGGAACGTCTGTGAAATGTTACCGGCTGTGCCGATGGCTGCACCGGTGCCGATCTGATCGAACTGGGCCGATGAAACGGCGGCGAGCGAGCCGAGAACTGCAACCGCAGCCGCGTATTTAAATGTATTCATAGAATCTCCTCCAAAAACAAAGGACGGCGGCATAAGCCACAAACGCCTTGGAGCAAGTATATGATGATTCGTGCCGGGTGAGACAGGGAAAATTGCCTGTTTTGCTTGTAAACACGGACATTTTGCGATTTTCACCGAAATTTAACGAGGGCGGCCGGTGTTTGGGCTCGGTTTTTTTGTCTTGCGGCTCGAAGGCCCGCGCCTTCCGGCTGCGTTCTTAAGACGCCGAAGAGAAATAATCCGCAAGCCAGCGAGGGTCGCTTCCTTAAGAAATCGCCACGTTTCGCCGAAAATCCAAATAGAAGTCCCGGGGACGCCGGAGGATAACGAAATGGCAAGCAATAACTTACAGAAACTTACGCCCGATGAGCTACTTGCTCTGGCGAACCAGATGAAAACGACGATCGGGCCCGGCCCGCTCAACTTGTACGGAGTGTCGGCGGGCCAGATCGCCGCGCTGGCGAGCGGAGACACCGACCTCGGAACGAGCATTACGGGTGTGGTGAGCGCGAAGGCTGCCTACCACTCCGCGGTGCAGAACCGCGACACGAAGCAAGGCGTTTGCCTGGGCGCGATCGTCTCGATCGCGAAGAGCATCTACGCGAATCCGGCGGTGACCCCGGCGATGATCTCTGCGCTGGGCTTGCAGCCTCATTCGACGACCCGCACGAAGGTGACCCCTTCGACACCGACCGAATTGACGGCCACGCCGTCGCCCGATGGCAACGTTCTGCTGAAGTGGAATCGGAACGGAAATCCTTCGAGCGTCAATTTCCTTATCGAATCGCAAACGGGCACCGGCGCTTGGACATTCGTTCAGGACACGGGCAAGGCTCGCGTGACGCTCGGGGGCTACGTTCCCGGCGTGGCGGTGAGCTTCCGCGTCGTTGCCTCGAAGAATGGTCTGATGTCGGCCGCGTCGACGACGGCTGCGATCTACGCCGCGCCGCCTTCCGCTCCGGCTTTGCAAATCGCCGCTTAGCGTGGACTTGTAGTCGCCGTCATTCAGGCTGGCGAGTAAGAGGGGAGGCCGTCGCCTCCCCTTTTTTGGTTGTCGGATGCGGGGTCTGTCGGGGGGCGCCAAGCTTTTTTGACCGGCATATTTGCTCGTTTGTTGCCCCTTGGCGTTCGAGTGGCATGCATTGCTGTTAGAGTAATAGCATCCTTTCGGGTGTGCCGCTTTTGGTTCCCCTCGGATTTTCCTTTAGGAGGGAGATAATGAAGAAATTAATTATTGTCGCTGCGGCCGTCGCCGGCAGC
>JBBSFL010000104.1:0-9957 GCA_038238735.1 Fimbriimonadales bacterium
AGCCCTGGGACGGTCTACGCCCTCGCCAGCAACAACAATGTGGAGAAGATTTACCGTTCGAACGACGGAGGACATACGTTTACACTGAGGACAACGGGCAGCGGAATCGGCATGTACAGCGGCTACAACATGGCGCTGTGGGTTAATCCTACGGACTCAAACTATCTCGTGGTGGGTGGCGTGAATCTCTATCGCAGCACCGACGGCGGGGCCACCTTCGCCTCCGCCTTCAGCGGCGTCCATTCTGACCACCATGTGATTGTCAACCAGCCCGGCTACAACGGGACGACGAACCGGATTGTCTTCTTCGGCTGCGATGGCGGAATCTACAAGGCTGCGGATGTAACAAGCAGTTCCGTCACGAACCTGAACCATAACATGGGGATCACCCAGTTCTATGGTGCGGTGATGAATCCGATCTCAAATGTAGTTGTTGGCGGAACGCAAGACAACGGATCGAATCGCTATGGCGGAAACCCTCAAGCCTGGACCGCTGTCAGCGGGGGCGACGGGGCGTACGCCGCCACCGACCCTACGAACCAGAACTACTTCTATTGTGAATATCAGCACGGTGCTGTGCGGAGAAGCACCAACGGCGGCACAAGCTTTTCGGACATCTACGCACCGATTACCGACTCAGGCGGCGACCTCGCCAATTTCGCCACTTATTTCATGCTGGATCCCAACAATCCGGACCGGATGCTTGTTGGCTGCCGAAGGCTTTGGCGAAGCAACAACGTGAAGACCGGTACGACGCCCACCTGGACGACGATAAAAGATGCGTTACCCGGCGGCAACGGGCCCGACGGAGGCCCCGGAACGGATCATTTTCTCGAGGATAGTCCCTTCAATATCTCGACCCTCGCGATCGCTCCCAGCGACTCGAACACGATCTACGTTGGATACAACAACGGCCAGATTTGGAAGACCACGAACGGCACAGCGGCGACCCCGACATGGAGCCGAATCGACACCAACCCCGGGCCCCTTCCAACGCGATGGATTTCCGGATTTTCGGTCGATCCGGCGAATCCGAACCACTTGTACGTAGCCTTCCAAGGTTGGACTTCTGACAACGTTTGGAAGAGCACCGATGGGGGCGCTACTTGGACGCTGATTACGGGCAGCGGGCTGAATGCTCTGCCGAGCGCCCCGGCATCGGCGATCGCCATGCACCCATCCATGCCAGGCTGGCTATACGTAGGCACCGACATCGGCTTATTCACCTCGAACGACGATGGGCAGACCTGGACCACCTCAAACCAAGGTCCCGCGGCTGTTTGCATCCAGGAAATCCATTTCCAGAGTCCGACCAAGATTGTCATTGTGACTTATGGTCGCGGCGTCTACCAGGGTGTGGTGAGTCTTTCCCAGGAAACCGTAACGCCCACGTCATACAGCGTCTTCCGAGGCAGATCGATATCGGGCCAGCTATCCTATCTGTGGCTCAGTGATGATAAGAAAGTGACGGCGCAACCTGGGTTTGCGCTCAACAGCAGCGAAGCGCCGATTCAGATTGTCGTCGACTCGGTTTCGCCCGTGGCTACAACATCCGACCTCAGATTCGACCTTGAGGCGAGCGTCAGCGAAGGGGGACTGGGGCAGACGGTAGAGTTGTTCGATTTCTCGGCGAACGCTTATGTACCGGTGGATTCCAGGGCGGCTGGCACGACCGATACCAGCATCGAAGTCGTTGCAACCAATCCGTCGCGATTCGTAGAGCCCGGCACCCGGCACCTGCGAGCCAAGATCAGCTTCAAAGCCACGGGCCCGATCCTTTCCTCCATCTGGACTGCCGCCGTAGACCAATCGGTTTGGAAGGTGACGCCGTAGGCTGACGCTCGGAAAGGATGTGAGTTCAAGGGTGAAGACCCGTAGTACACGGGTCTTCCAGCATTCCGTCCTAGTTGAAGAATCCGACTGAGCGGGCGAGGCGCATGTCGTCGCCTCCTCCTAGCTCGTCGAGGTCCTTCAGTGGGATTTCCTTGTTGGCCACGTCTTCGACGGAGACCTTCAAACAGAGCGACCGCAGCTCGTTGACGAGGATCTTGAACGACTCGGGGATTCCCGGCTCGCTCAATGTCTCGCCCTTCACGATCGATTCGTACGCCTTGACGCGTCCCATGACGTCGTCGGACTTGATCGTGAGAAGCTCTTGTAGCGTGTACGCCGCGCCGTAGGCTTCCAGGGCCCAGACTTCCATCTCGCCGAATCTTTGGCCGCCAAACTGCGCCTTACCTCCCAGCGGCTGCTGGGTGACGAGGGAGTACGGGCCGATGGAGCGCGCGTGGATCTTTTCATCCGCAAGGTGCTCCAGCTTCAGCATGTAGATGGTGCCGACGGTGATCTTGTTGGGCAAGGTCTCGCCGGTGAGTCCGTCTCGGATGGTCGACTTGCAGGTCTTGGGGTCAAGGCCCGCTCGATAGAAGACGTTCTCTTCGATCTTGGCGACCATCGACTTGTAGACGCTGTCGGCTGCCTTGTGCGGCTTCTCGTTCTCGGCAAGCTCGAGGTCTTCGGGCTCCCAGTTCTCGAAGTCCACTTCCAACAGATCGGCGGTGTTCTTGACCGGTGCGGCGGCGAGGATTCGCGAGACGCGCTCCAGACCGTTGACGCCCAGCTCGCGCAGTCGCTTCTCGACCTTGACCAGCATGGCGGGCGGGAGGTCGTCCTTCTCGAACTTGATCTTCAGATGAAGCTCGCTGTTGATGTACGCGGTCATCACGTTGTGCCGAAGATGGTCCGCCAAGCGGTCCATCTCGCCGAGGATTTCACCCTCGGTTGCGCCTTCGAAGGCAGGGCACCGGTAGTGCACGCCCAGGTGGCGGCCGACGTAGCCGAGATGGGTCTCAAGGATCTGACCGATGTTCATACGAGACGGAACACCGAGCGGGTTGAGCACGATGTCGACGGGTGTGCCGTCCAGCAAGAACGGCATGTCCTCGGCGGGCAGAACCTTCGAGATGACGCCCTTGTTGCCGTGACGTCCGGCCATCTTGTCGCCGACCATCAGCTTGCGCTTCTGGGCGGTGTAGACCTGGACGGTCATGTTCGTGCCGGCGGGCAGCTCGTCTCCGGGAATCTGGAGCAGCGGCTCCTCGGTGCGGTCGCAGATGAGGCGCTCACGCTTCTTCGATTCCTTGTAGACGTAATTGATCGAGGGCGACAGATACTTGTACCGGCTGAAGACCTTAACGTCGACGACCTGGCCCTTCTCGCCGTGCGGCAAGCGGAGCGAGACGTCGCGCGTCTCTTCGGCCTTCTTACCGAAGATGGCGATGATCAACCGCTCTTCGGCGGTCATCTCGACCTGTCCCTTCGGCGCGACCTTACCGACCAGAATGTCTTCCGGCCGAACTTCGGCGCCGATTCGGATAATGCCGTTCTCGTCGAGGTCCTTCAGGGCTTCCTCGCCGACGTTCGGAATGTCTCTGGTGATTTCTTCGGGGCCGAGCTTGGTGTCGACGGCTTCCGTCTCGTGGCGCTCGATGTGGATCGATGTGTAGACATCATCCTTCACCATGCGCTCCGAGATGAGGATCGCGTCCTCATAGTTGTAGCCGTTCCACGGCATAAAAGCGACGAGCACGTTCTTGCCGAGGGCAAGCTCGCCGTTGTCGCAGCACGCGCCGTCGGCAAGCGGATCGCCCTTCAGGACAGGCTGGCCGAGGTCGACCACAGGGCGGTGAGTAAAGCTGGTCGACTTGTTGCTCTGCACCATGTGTGAGAGCGCATATTTGTCGACCGTGCCATCCTTCCGCCGAGTTCGAATCTCGTGGGAGGTGACGTACTCCACGACGCCGTCGTGGAACGCGATAACCGCCGCGCCGGAGTCGATCGCCGCTACGCGCTCGTATCCGGTTCCAACGAGGGGCCGGTCGGAGCGGAGGCAGGGAACCGCTTGGCGTTGCATGTTCGCGCCCATGAGGGCGCGGTTCGCGTCGTCGTTCTCGAGGAAGGGGATCAGGGCGGTGGCGACCGAGATGATCTGTACCGGCGACACGTCCATCAAGTGGACCTGATCGCGGTTGACCATTGGGTAGCTCGCGCCTCCTACGTCGGCACCGGCGGATCGGCACTGAACGCGCTCGGTCTTGATCAGGCCGTTGTCGTCCGTTTCGATGTCGGCGGGAGCGACCATTTGGCCGGTCTCCTCCTGAGCCGTGTAGTAGATGATGTCGTCGGTGACGATGCCGTTCTTTACCTGCCGGTACGGGGTCATGATGAACCCGAACTCGTCCACGCGAGCGTGGGTGGTGAGCTGGGAGATCAGACCGATGTTGGGACCTTCTGGGGTCTCGATCGGGCAGATGCGGCCGTAGTGGGATCGGTGGACGTCGCGAACTTCGAGCTTGGCGCTCGTTCGCTGAAGGCCCCCCGGGCCGAGGCTGGAAAGACGCCGCTTGTTCGTGATCTCGGACAGCGGGTTCGTCTGATCCATGAACGTGCTGAGCTGGTTTGAGCTGAAGAACGACTTGATGGACGCGCTGACCGGCTTGACGCTGAGGATGATGCCGGGCAGGAGGTTCTCCTGATCGGTCGATGTCATTCTCTCGCGGGCGACCTTCTCCATGCGGACGAAGCCGAGACGCAGCTGGGACTGAAGCAGTTCGCCGACGGATCGGACGCGCTTGTTCTTCAGGTCGTCGATGTCGTCCCGCTCAGATTCGCGGTTCACGTAGGGAACCATCGCGTGGAGCACTCCGGCGAGGTCCTCGCTGGTCAGGTTGCGGACGTCGAGAGGGATCGAGATGCCGAGCTTCTGATTAAGGAAGCGGCGTCCCACCTTTCCGAGATCGTATCGCTTCACGTCGAAGAACAAACCGTAGACGAGCTGTCGAGCGGCCTCTTCGTTGGCGGCTTCGCCTGGACGAAGACGCTTGTAGATATCGAGCAGCGCTTCGCGCGTGTTGGTCGTGGGATCGGCATCGAGGGTCGCTTCCGCAAGCGGTGCGATTTCGAGGACTTCGAGTGTGGCGACTCCCATCGACTCGATTTTCTTGGCCGTTTCTCGCTCGATCTTCTCGTTCTTGCCGATGATGACGGCGCCCGCTTCGTCGCGGATTTCGGCGATCGTGCGCTT
Source organism: Fimbriimonadales bacterium (assembly GCA_038238735.1). GTDB lineage: Bacteria > Armatimonadota > Fimbriimonadia > Fimbriimonadales > Fimbriimonadaceae > JAFDWR01. The sequence continues at coordinate 5,084 of JBBSFL010000104.1, forward strand.
GCCGGTCAAGGTGTCGGCGTTCGGAGTTTCGAGGGTGACGATCTTGCTGAACGCCTTGAGGATGTCCTCGTTGGTGCCGAGCGGCGTCTCCATCAAGGTCGTCTGAGCACGGGTTTCCTCGCTCAGGCTGGCAATCAGCTCCTCGTTGAGAAGTCGTCCCGCTTCGAGCAGCACCTCGCCGGTGTCCTGATCCACTACCGGATCGACGATTCGCTTGCCCAGGGACTTGCCGACGACGGCGGGAGCTCGTCCGCGGCCCTTCTCAAAGCCGTAGAGGGCCTTGATGAGCTGAGTGAGGGGAAGCTTCTTGGTCTGGCTGATCTGGGTTCGGACTACGCCGTGCGCGTCCGACTCGACTTCGAGCCACGGTCCCTCGTTCGGGATGATGCGGGCGGAGACGATGACTTGCATCGAGCTGTCGACGCCCTCTTCAAAGTACAGGCCCGGCGATCGGGAGAGCTGGGACACGATGACACGCTCGCGTCCGTTGATAATGAACGTGCCTTTGTCGGTCATCAGGGGAAGATCGCCGAGGTAGACCTCGGACTCGATCACTTCCCGGTCCCGCCCGCCAAAGCGAACGATCGCCTTGATTGGTGACTCGAAGGTCATGTCGCGGTCGCGGCACTCCTGAATGTTATATTTCGGCTCGCCTAGGGTGAAGGAGACAAGCTCGATGTAATTGGTCTGGGTAAAGTCCCAGATAGGGGAAAAAGTCTTGAAGAGCTCTGGAAGACCCTCTTCCAAAAACCATTTGTAGCTGTTAAGCTGAAGTTCAATAAGATTGGGGACCTCGAGGAACCGGCCGATTCGTTTCGAGGACGGCTGAATAACTTTCATCAAGCCTCCGGGCTGAATTTACGCGAACTTTTATCGTACCAAATTTCGGTGCGATTGTCAAGGTTTCTGCCTCGATCTGGATCACAAATGTGAAGTCGGAGGTTCCGCCCCAGACGCTCGCAGAAAACGCGTAACGACGACGAACGTGGGTAAATTCCCGATACCGAATGCCCGTTTATCTCGGACTCGATTGCGGCGGGTCTTCCTCGCGCGCGCTTGCCCTCGATGAGAGTGCCACCGTCGTATTTCAGGGACAGGGCGGGCCAGCCAATATCGCTTCGACGCCGCCGCGCAAATTTCGATTCTCACTTGAGAACGCGGTTCAGGGTTGCCGGGGAGCCGACTATGTGTGCGGCTGCTTTGCCGGACTGCTGACCTCGGAGGATCGGTTGCACGCCGAGCAGCATCTGAATGATCTTTTCCCCAACGCCCAGATTCGTGCAACCCCTGACTATGCGGCGGCGTTATACGCTAGCGATGAGGGCACCGATCTAGTGGTCATCGCGGGAACTGGGTCTCTGATCTGTTCGCGTGGGACTGACGGTATCGTCAAGAGTGGCGGGAGAGGCTACATCCTGGGCGACCATGGATCGGCCTTTCAGTACGGCAGAGCGGCGCTGGTTCAGTTTTTGAACAAGCGGAGCGATTGCAGCGTTGGACTCGTCAGCGCGATCGACAAGCTGTTTGGCACGCAGGACGAGGCCCGAATCCTCAGCCGGGTCTACCGCCAAGGCTCGCCCCCGGCCACCCTTGCTCGCCTCGCCAAACCCCTCGCTCACGATGCAGCGGCGGGTCACCAGTACGCGCGTAGAGAAATCAGCGATCAATCGGCCGCCCTTGCCAAGATCACGGCCGGCCATATGAGGGAACAATTTGTGGGTCGGGATCGCCTGGGCATTTGCCTCGCCGGAGGTCTATGGCAGACCGCCGGCATTTTTCGCGAGGCCTTTATGGGCGCGCTAAAGGAAGAGATGGAAGGAGTTGAATTGGTGGATCAAAAAATCAAGCATCCGCCCGTTATGGGAGCAGTGCGGCTCGCGCGGGAGATGGCCGATGGCAACTGAGGCACGAAATTCGAGATCGTACGGCCTCGACAAAATGACCGCCCGCGAGATCGTGCGCCTGATGAACGAGGAGGAGCAGGTAGTGCTCCGAGTGCTGACTCAGGCCGAAGCAGAGATCGCCATCACGATCGAGCGGGCAGCCAAGGCTTTCCAGCAGGGCGGGCGAGTTATCTACCTCGGCTCGGGCACAAGCGGCCGGCTGGCCGTGATGGACGCGGCGGAGATGCCACCAACCTTCGGGATTTCTCCCGAGCGTTTTGTAGCGGTCGTATCCGGCGGGGGAGCCTCGCTGGAGCGGGCGGTAGAAGACGCGGAAGACGATCCCCACGCCGCGATCGTAGCCCTCAACGGCCTTAACCTAACGCGATTCGACATCGTGATTGGCATCGCGGCGAGCGGGACAACGCCGTTCGTTCTCGGCGGCATTCGCCACGCGGACCAGAAGGGCGTCTGGACCTGCGGAATCGCCAACAACAAGAAAGCTCCACTGCTTGAAGCGGCGGAGCATTCGATCTTGCTAGACACTGGACCGGAAGTGCTGACCGGCTCGACTCGCCTTAAGGCCGCGACCGCGCAGAAGCTGGTTTTGAATAGGATTTCCACGGGGGCGATGGTGCTCAGCGGCAAGGTCGTTGAGAATCTGATGGTGGACGTGAAGGCGAAGAACGCGAAGCTGAAGGAGCGTTGCGTGCGCATCATCGTCGAGCTCTGCCCCGTGACCGCCGACGAAGCGCACACCCTCTTAGAAGAGCATAACTGGAATATCCGCGAAGTTGTAGACGCTGTGCGGGCCGTTCGGGCGTAAGCCGTCTGCGAACCAGAACTGCTCCGAACTACAGTGTTGATTCGACCGTGCGTTTTCGCCAATAGGCGACGAGGACGAGCAACTCGACCAGCATCGAGAGTGTTAGGGCGAGGCCGGCAGTGACGACTCCTGGGATTTGGGCGACGATTCCAAGGATCAGGCCGACTACTAAGGCGAGAACACCTACTCCGACCGCATAGAGGCGCGCGACGGTGAGGTGGTGGGCGGTGAGCATGCCTCGCACATAGGATTGAAGCGCCCCTAAGAAGGGGGTCGCAGCCGCGGCGAGAAAGGCGATGTGGGCGAGGGCGACCACGTCTTCCTGGGCGCCTAGAAGGCGGGCGAAGAAGAGGCGATCGAGGCCGGTGAGCCAACAAAACAGGAGGAGCCCCGAGGTCGTCAACCCAACCCCGATGCTAAATCTGCGCAGAACCCACGCCGATGCCGCATCTCGATAGAGCGTGATGACGACCTCGGGAAGCGCGAAGACGGCAGTTCGGTGGAGCCAGAGGAGCGTCTGGGCCACTTGGTAGGAAGCCAAGGCTAGGACCGGGCCGGGCGAGTGGGACAGGGCCGCGCTGATCAGGAGCGGGGTAGAGAGGTTTACCATCGTGGTGATGGTCAAGGGAAAGTGGAAGTGGGTTAGCTTCTTCGCGTCTATCTCGGGCGCGTCTTCGGCTGGCTCGTGGAGGTGTCTTGCGATCACTCCGCGGGTTGCCCAGTGGGCGAACAGCGCCTCCGCGAAGACCGCGCTTACGAGCGCGATCGCCGCGATTTCCATTCCGGAGAGGGGGCTGAAGAAAAAGAGCAGGGAAGCGGTAGCGCTGATAGTGGATATCCGAACCGCGGTGCCGAGGCCGACCAGGCGCGTTTGGCCGAACCGAATCAAGATGCCCTGCAGATAGCGTCTCCAGCCGATGCTGGCGCTCCAGGGAATCATGATGATCATGCCGACACGGGCGTGCTCGGCGACCTCTTGGGGCACGCCGACGATCTGCCTTGTAACCAGCCAATAGAGGGGTGACAGGGCAACCAGAGCGTGGACGCCGCTGGCGAGAAACATCAAAGTGATGCTGAATTTGCTGATCGCGGCGTAGCTGCGGCGGTCCTTGGTTAGGGTCGTCGACGTCGAGAGCAAGTCGATTACTGGGCTCTCGAACCAGAGCGCGAGACCGATCAGAACGGCGAAGGCGGCGGTGTTGATTTTTGGGTCGGGAAGTCGCGAAAGCACCGCGACGTTGATCGGCGACTCCGAAGCCATAAAGATCCACGACATCGCCAGCGGCGAGTAAAAGCGCATGATCGTCCGCGCAGTCAGGGGGGCGTGGGAGGCGGACGTAGGCAAGGCAAACAGCGTACCGGCAAGGGCGCTAAGAGCGTATAACTAGACAATGTTCGCCACTCTCGCATGCCTGCTGGCCGTCGCCCAAGGCGCGGCGCCCAAGACCGAAACGATTTTCTTCGCCGACGTGACTACCGTTCAGCCCGGGAGACCGTTTACGGTCGCGCTCAGGATCAAGATGGCACCTAACTGGCACACTTACTACTTGAACCCTGGCGACGCGGGTCAGGCGACGGAGATTCATTGGAAGCTGCCCCCCGGCTTCACCGCGGGCCCCATCCAATGGCCTGTCCCCGAGCGTGAAGATTTCCAAGGCATCTCTTCTTATGTTTACGAAGATGAGGTCTGGCTCCTGACGCAGATCACGCCCCCCAAGGCGCTAAAGCAGGACGCTCCCGTGCGACTTGCCGCCCACTGCACGTGGCTTCTCTGCAGCACAGGATGTGTCCCGCAGTCCTCCGACCTGGTCCTCGATTTGAGATCGGGCCGCTCGGCGGTGCTCAACGCACCCTTGGTGGGTTCGTTCACAGCGGCGAGAAAGGCCATTCCAGTCGCGACGTCCGGAATGAAGGTGATGGCGGTCGCGAGAGGGAAGTCAGTTAGATTGGGAGTCGACGGCATCGCGTCCACCGACGGCATCCGCTTCATCCCCGCCGACGTCGACGCTTTCGGCGCGAACGAGCCGAAAGCGAGCATCCAGAATGGCAAGCTCGTCCTCGACCTGTCACTCACCGACTACGCTAAGAAGTTCCCGGCTCGCTTAAAGGGGATTCTCGTAACTCGGACGGGCGCTTACGCGATCGACTCCGGCGTCATCCAGGTC
>JBBSFL010000105.1:0-9955 GCA_038238735.1 Fimbriimonadales bacterium
CGACGACGAGGCGATGGAGCTCGTCCGCGAGACGGTGAAGGACAACAAAGACGCGAAGGAGATCACCCTCCGCCCCGGCCTCACCCCCCGCGACGTAGCCGCCGCCCTCGCGATTCCCCAACCCGAGATTCAGAAGGCCCTCGTCACCAAGTTCCGAGTGATGGCGACCCTCACGACCTCGCTGAAGGACGACGTCGCCCAAAAGCTCGTCGAGAGCTACGGCTACCAACTCCGCCTCGCCGACGCCCCCAAGCCCAAGCCAGCGGTCAAATTGAACGGACAAATCAAGAAGTCCGGCGCCCAGCCGCGATCGCCCGTCGTCACCATCATGGGCCACGTCGACCACGGCAAGACTTCGCTCCTCGATTACATCCGAAAGGCTAACGTCGCCGCCAAAGAGCACGGCGGAATCACCCAGCACATCGGCGCCTATCAGGTCGAGCTGCCGACCGGCAAGATCACTTTCCTCGACACCCCCGGCCACGCCGCCTTCACCGAGATGCGCGCCCGCGGAGCCCAGGTCACCGACATCGCAATCCTCGTGGTCGCCGCCGACGACGGCATCATGCCGCAGACCAAGGAGGCGATACAGCACATCCAGAACGCGAACGTGCCGATGATCGTCGCCGTCAACAAGATCGACCGCCCCGACGCCACGCCCGAGCGCGTGCTCCAACAGCTTCCGGAATTCAACGTCGTCCCCGAAGCGTTCGGCGGCCAAGTCATCACCGTTCCCGTCTCCGCCATCACCGGCCAAGGCGTACCCGACCTGCTGGAGATGATCCTTCTCCAAGCGGAAGTCCTCGACCTCCAAGCCGACCCCAAAGCGCCCGTCAAAGGCACCGTTATCGAAGCCAAGCTCGAAAAGGGACGCGGCCCAGTGGCCACTGTCCTAGTCCAAGAAGGCACGCTCAAGGTAGGCGATGCGGTCGCCGTGGGCAGCACCTTCGGCCGAATCAAGGCGATGACCGACTACAAGGGCGATCGCCTCATGGAAGCGGGCCCCAGCGTCCCCGCCGAGATCCTCGGCCTCAGCGAAGTGCCCCAAGCTGGAGACATCGTTGAGAGCTTCGCCGACGAGCGGAGCGCTCGCGAGGTGGCGGATCAGCGCGTGCAAGACGAGAGAACCAAGACGTTCGTCGTCAAGAGCCGCGGTCTTACCCTCAGCCAGCTTCGCGAAAGACTGAATACCGAAGAGCTCAAGGAACTAAACCTAGTCGTCAAGGCCGATGTGCAGGGCTCTGTGGAAGCCGTGCGCGGCATGCTGGAGAAGGTCAAAAACGACGAAGTCGAAGCGAAGATCATTCTCAGCGGCGTGGGGCCCGTCACCAAAGCCGACGTCGACCTCGCCGCCGCCGCGGAAGCCATCGTCGTCGCCTTCAACGTCAAGCCCGAAGGCGAAGCTCGTAAGGAAGCCGAGAAGCGCAAGGTCGAAATCCGAACCTACACGATCATCTATGAGCTGATCGAAGACATCGAAGCCGCCGTCAAGGGCATGCTCGAACCCAAGTTCGAGGAGCAGCATCTCGGCACCGTCGAGATCCGCATCCGGTTCCAATTCGGTAAGAAGGGCATCATCGCGGGCTGCTACGTCACCGAAGGCAAGGTCATCCGAAACGCCCTATGCCGCGTCACTCGCAGCCGCGAGCAGGTCTACGCAGGCAAAGTTTCATCCCTCAAGCACCTGAAAGACGACGTCCGCGAGGTCACGATGGGCATGGAGTGCGGCGTCACCTTCGACAACTGGGAAGGGTTCCAGGAAGGCGACATCATCGAAGCCTACGAGATGATCCAGGTCAACGCGTAAAATGCAGGATCGATCTCACTGGCCTGTTCACGTCTATAAGACACCCCAAGAGGCCCAGGCTGCCGACGACGTGTTCTATGCGAATTTGACACCCCAAGAACGCATCGCAATGATGTTCGAGATCATCGGAGACAAGGACCCTGAACCCAGATTGGATCGCGTTCCTCGAATCACTAAACGCAAACCAAGTTGAGTATTTGGTTATCGGCGCTTGGGCGAAGGCTTACCACGGCAAGCCAAGGTCGACGGGTGACCTGGATGTTTTCATTCGCCCCACGTTCGAGAATGCGCGGAAGTTCATCGACGCAATGCGACAGTTTAGGGCTCCCTCATTCAATGTAAGGGTCGAAGACCTCGTAGAGTGGGGGACGACTCTCACCTTTGGGGTGCCACCCCGACGAATCGACGTTTTAAACTGGATCAGCGGGCTGGACTGGGAAGACGCCGATCATGATGCGGAATCAGAATTTCTTGAATCCGTCCCCGTAAGGTTCCTGAGCCTCCGGGTATGGCGAAAGAATAAAGAAGCAGCGGATCGCGAACACGACCGTGAGGACCTTCGCAAGCTAAAAAATCGCATTGACCGCTGAGTGAAACTGCCGCCTCACCTCGCGTATCCGGGTATCGCCGTCACTCGGATGAACCCGATTTGTCAGCAGGATAGCGTAGGTTTGGCTGGGCAAATCTAGCCAAATCGAAGTGCCCGTATAGCCGGTATGTCCAAAGGAATCTTCTGGCCAGGTTGGCCCTGCGCTTGATTCCTGTCGCCAGTTCGTGTCCCATCCCAAAGCTCGACTGGACTCGGCCGTGCCCATCTCATCGCGAGCGCTGAACTTTGAAACTGTCTTGGGGGAGAACAAGGGGCGTTCTATACCAAGCAGGGATCGGGCAAAGCGGACGAGGTCGCCTAACGTCGAAAATAGCCCGGCGTGCCCAGCCACCCCGCCAAGCATCATGGCGGTAGGATCGTGGACCTCGCCGCGGACGTATCGGGTTCCATCCAAAAATACTTCAGCGTTCCGCAACTCCTCTATGTCCTGAGCCCGAAGAGCGGTCCGCCAAGATTGCACCAATTCTGTCGGCGCCGCCCGCAGACGCAGAGGAAGGTTCGGATTAAAGACCGTTTCGGTCATACCCAACGATTCGAATACGTTGCGCTCAGTTAGCGATTCCAGCGACTCCCCGCACAGGGACTGCAAGAACCGCCCAAGCACAATGAACCCGAGGTCGGAGTACACAGCACGGGTGCCGGTTGGATAGGCGAGAGAACCGGCGTCGATCTCGGCGAATATCTCCGACGCAGACAGCTCACGTCCGCCAAAGACTCCGGTCGCTGCCAACCCGGAGTTGTGCGCCAAAAGGTGCTTGATCTGGATGTCCCCCTTCCCCGCTGCCTCGAAAGCTGGAAGCAGCGAAGAGACCCGCCTATCAAGATCGACCAAACCCTGCTCCCAAAGCCGCATAGCCAAGGCCGTCGTGCCAACGACCTTCGTCAGACTGGCCAGATCCCAGAGCGTGGTCTCATCGACCGGGCAGCATCCTTCGTGATAGGAATGGCGGCCGGCAAATCCTGCCAGGGACTTCCCGCCACAACCGACCGCCCACGCCGCCCCTGGAAAAACTTCGGCCGCGATGGCGTCTTCGATCACCGCTTGAAGGTTCACATTCTATCCTCAGACGGGGCCATGCGAAACCCGCCTTAGCACCTAGTAACCGTAGCAAAGGTAGAAGGCGATCAACTACAGCCGCTTGTCTCGCCGCACGTGTTGCACTTCAAGCAAACCCCGTTCCGAACCAAGGTGAACTGGCCGCAGTTCGTGCACGGGTCGCCTTCGTAACCCTTTAAGCGCGCCTCCCGCACCTTATCCTCCACGCTTCGCGCGGCAGAGGGAACCTGAGCCATGCCCTTCACAACGGTTGACGGACGAGTTAGAGGCGCAGCGGCGGCGAATGCCACTCCGGAAGAGGCGGACGCTTCAAACCGCGGCGCAGCCGTTCCGGCCTCGACCTTCCGCTTCTGCTCCTCCTCCAACACCCACGTTGGCGAGCCGACGGCCATGTTGTTGTTCGGGTCAAAAGGGAGCGGGTCCTGGGGGTCCTCTTCATCGGCGTTCGGGTCGACGGCCGAGAATCCTCGGGCCGTGTGGTCCTCGTAGGCGGCACCCGGGACCGGGCCGGTGTGAGAGGTCCCTACCTCCTCCTCATCGTCGTATGCATCCGGAGAAGGATTGCCGACTGTGTCGCCACGAAGGTCTTCTGGCTTCACCTGCACGAGGTCGAAGCGGCCCAGATAGGACATCGCCAGTTCGCGGAAGACGTAGTCGATGATCGAGGTGGACATCTTGATGTTGTCATGCCCCTGCACCGAGCCGTTCGGCTCGAACCGGGTGAAGACGAACGCCTCGACAAACTCTTCGAGCGGCACACCGTACTGGAGCCCGAGGGAGATCGCGATTGCGAAGCAGTTCATCAACGAGCGGAAAGCGGCACCTTCCCGGTGCATGTCGATGAAAATCTCGCCCAGGCCGCCGTCCTCGAATTCGCCGGTGCGCAGGTAGACCTTGTGGCCACCGACGCGCGCTTTCTGCGTGTAGCCCTTCCGTCGACCAGGCAGGGTTCGGCGCTTGCTGATGTAACGATAAACTAGCTTGGTGGCGGCCTCTTCGACGGCCGATCGGGGGGAGGACGCCGCTTCGCTTCGCGAGGACAAGGGTAAGGACAGGTCCTCGCGATCAGCCTTCACGTTCCCGTCCTCAATATCTGCCCTAAAGCCCCCGTCCTCACGATCCGACAGCCCTGCCTCCAAAATCGCGGCCGCAGCGTCGTCGGTTGAGGCATTCAGGGGCTGACTCAACTTGGAGCCGTCCCGATACAGCGCGTTAGCCTTCAGGCCCAGCGACCAAGAAAGCCAATAGGCGTCGTGGACGGCCTGGATGGTGGCGTTGCCAGGCAAGTTAATCGTCTTCGAGATTGCGCCGGAGAGGAACGGCTGGGCCGCTGCCATCTGGCGAATGTGCCCTTCTGCCGAGATGAAGCGCTGCCCGATCCGGCCGCACTTGTTCGCGCAGTCGAAGACCGCCAGGTGCTCGTCCTTCAAGAACGGCGCGCCCTCCACCGACATAGTGCCGCAAACATACTCGTTCGCGGCCTCGATTTCCGCTTTGCTGAATCCGAGCGCCTGAAGAATGTCGAACGACCAGTCGTTGAGCTGGTCCTCGGTAAAGCCAAGGACGTCCTTGCAGAAATCGTCGCCCAGAGTCCATTTGTTGAACGCGAATTTGAGCTCGAAGGCGTTCTCCAGACCAGCTTCCACCTGTGAGATCACCGCAGGCGTGAAGCCCTTTCGGCCCAAGCTTTCGTGATTGATGCCCGGCGCGCCCTTTAGGGTCTGCTTGCCGATTGCATACCGCACGATCGTTTCGATCTGCGGCTCGGTATAGCCGAGCTTGCGCAGAGCGGGCGGAATCGACTGGTTGATGATCTTGAAGTAACCGCCGCCGGCGAGCTTCTTGAACTTGACGAGCGCGAAGTCCGGCTCGATGCCGGTGGTGTCGCAGTCCATGATCAGGCCGATCGTTCCGGTCGGCGCGAGGACCGTGACTTGGGCATTCCGGTATCCGTGCTCGTCGCCGAGAAGGAGCGCCTCGTCCCAAGCTTGGCGAGCCGCGACCAGCATGTCGTCGGGGCAGAATTCGGCGTCGATGCCAACCGGATGAATGCTCAGACCCTCATATTCGCTGTTGGCTGTCTTGTACGCCGCCCGACGATGGTTCCGGATGACGCGCAACATGTGCTCGCGGTTTTGGGCATATTTGGGGAACGGACCCTGCTCTTTCGCCATCTCCGCGCTCGCCGCGTAGCTCCCGCCGCCGAGCACCGAGGTGAGCGCACCGGTAATCGCGAAGCCCTCCTTCGAGTCGTAGGGAATACCCATCTGCATGAGCAGGGCACCAAGATTTGCATAGCCGAGGCCGAGGGTGCGAAAATCGTAGCTGAGCTGAGCGATGTCCTTGCTGGGGAACTGCGCCATCAGCACGGAGATTTCCAGCACCACCGTCCAGACCCGGATCGCATGCTGGTAGCCCACCAGATCGAATTCGCCCGAGTTCGCATTGTAGAACTTGACCAAGTTGATGCTGGCCAAATTGCACGCGGTGTCGTCCAGGAACATGTATTCTGAGCACGGGTTGCTCGCGTTTATTCGCCCGTCCTCAGGGCAGGTGTGCCACTCGTTGATCGTCGTGTCGTACTGGAGGCCGGGGTCCGCCGACTGCCAGGCCGCCTCGCAAATCTGTTCCCAGAGGTCCTTGGCCTTCGTCGTCCGGATTGCCTTGCCGGTGATGCGGGACGTCAGATTCCAGTCGTCGTCCTTCTCCACTGCGGCAAAGAACGCATTCGGCACGCGCACCGAATTGTTAGAGTTTTGGCCAGAAACCGTAATATAAGCCTCGGATTCGTAGCCCGTGTCGTACGTCTCGAACTTAAGCGCGGTGAAGCCCTGCTCGGCTAGTTGGATGACGCGCTGGATGTAGTTCAGTGGGATCTCGTCCAGCTTGGCCTCGGCGATCGCTTGGCGCAAGAGTCGATTGGTGCGAGGATTGCAGTCGCCCCCGCATGTCGCCATCACGGCGTTTAGGTGCCGCTCGCACAACTTGGACCCAGTGACGAGGGCCGCCACCTTGCGTTCCTCCTTCACCTTCCAATTGATGAACTCCTCGATGTCGGGATGGTCCATGTCGAGGCAGACCATCTTGGCCGCTCGCCGCGTGGTCCCGCCCGACTTGATCGCGCCCGCGCTGCGATCGCCGACCTTCAGGAACGACATCAACCCGCTGGACCGCCCGCCGCCGCTCAGCTTTTCGTTCTCGCCCCGAATCTTTGAGAAGTTCGTGCCGACGCCGGAGCCGTATTTGAAGATCCGCGCCTCGCGAGTCCACAGATCCATGATCCCGCCCTCGTTCACGAGGTCGTCCTTCACGCTCAAGATGAAGCAGGCGTGGGGCTGGGGCCGCTCGTACGAGCCTGTCGAAGCCTTCAGCTGACCGGACGACGGATCGACGTAGTAGTGCCCCTGCGCCGGACCGTCGATTCCGTATGCGAAGTGCAATCCGGTATTGAACCACTGCGGCGAATTCGGTGCAGCCTGCTGGTCCGCCAGCATGTGAACGAGCTCGTCGTAAAAGGTCTGGGCGTCCTCGGTCGTGTCGAAGTAGCCATACTCCTCACCCCAGAACCGCCAGCACCCGGCAAGCCGGTGAAACACCTGGCGCGAGTCCGTCTCGTGCCCGGCGGTCGGCTTCAAGTGCTCCGCGTCGGTCCCGGCATAGTCTCCACCGTTGATCTTGCCAACCGTCAGCCCCGCCTTGCGGAAATACTTCTGGGCCAAGATGTCGGTCGCCACCTGCGACCAGGTCTTCGGCACCATTACGTTCTCCATCAGGAAAACGGTCGATCCATCGGGGTTGCGGATCTCGCTCTTGCGAGCTTCGAAATCGATCCCGGCATACGGGCTTTGGTTGGCGGACGTGAAATAACGGCGAATCTTCATAGCAATCCTTAGCGTTGAGCGAGGCTAGCCGCCTCGCGGGGGAAGGCATCGATAATGGTGCGGAAATCGGCGATGGTGTCGAAGTCGCGATAGACGGAGGCGAAGCGAATGTAGGCGACGACGTCGATGTCGAGAAGTTGCCGCAGCACGCGCTCTCCGATCTCGCTCGAGCTGACTTCCTCGTCTACGGACTGGAAAAGGTCGCGCTCGATGTGCTCGGCCGCCTTTTGCAGAGTCTCCACTGAGACCTGGCGTTTGCGGCCTGCGAGAAGCATGGAGTTCAACACCTTGTCGCGACTGAATTCCTCGCGACCGCCGCCACGTTTTATCACGAACAAACGGGGCCGCTCGGGCTCCTCGAAGGTTGTAAACCGGCGTCCGCAACTCAGGCATTCCCTCCGGCGGCGGATAGCGTCACCCTCGCGGGCCGGCCTCGAGTCGAGAACCTTCTGATCGATGTAACCGCAATAGGGACACTGCACTTCTTTTTCTACGCCTGCCACCACATTTGGTGGCTCAGACAGTGTGCTACCACCACACATTGTGTGTCAAGCCCTTTTTTTGCGCACACATCACCCACAACTTGTGCACCGTTTTCCCACCGTAATACGTCCGCTTTCCCGGCATCAAAACAGGCCCGAAATCGACGACGTACTACAATGACGGAGATGTTGCTCGCTCTCCTGCTGACGCTAACCGGTGGGAACCTCTCGTTAACGGCTTCTCAAGATAGGCAAGAGATCGCGACCCTCGCAGCCTCCGAAGGCCTCCGGCTCGAAATCACCGGGCAGAAGTTCGATCGGCGGGCAAAGGACTACCGAATCGCCGGACAACCCGCGACCGACGCCGACCTCGACAAATACCTGCCGTTATTCCTAGCGGAGTGGAAGAAGTATCCGCCGAAGCTCTTCACCCACGCCCACATCGAGACGCTTGTGCTTTGTGCCGGACTGGCAGTTGACGGCCAAGAGAGGGGAGCGGTGCCGGCTTTCGACCTTCACGCGATGTATTACGACCCAGCCCTCGGGTCAGGATTTCCTCACTACCAACGCACCGTTATCCACCACGAGTTGTTCCACTTCCTCGACCGAGAGATGGGAAGAATGAAGCGAGATCCGACGTGGGCCGAACTGAATCCGCCCCGATTCCGCTACGGCTCGGGTGGCAAGAACATGCGGACTCACGGCGTCGGAGAGCTAATCGACACCATTCCAGGCTTTCTTACGCCCTACGGAACTGCAGCGATCGAGGAGGATAAGGCCGAACTTTTCGCCCACCTCGTCGTGGATCGAGACTTCGTCGAGAAGCAAATGGCGGTCGACGAATTTCTGCGGCAAAAAGTCGCGATGCTACGGCAGCGCCTGCGGTCCTACTTTCCCGGTCTCGAGAAGCTGATCGACTAAACCTCTTGCATCTGGATAGAAGCGCGCCTATACTACGCCCATGGGCAGGGTCGAACGAAGCTTCCTCCTGGCAAAGCAGAGCTTTGCCGTGCTGCGCAGCAACCCGCAGCTCATGCTCTTCCCCGTCGTGTCGGCGCTGGTCACGATCGTTATCGGGATTTCCTTCTGGGTTCCAACTTTCTTTTTGATGGGAGGCTCAGCCGCCTTTCGCAACGGAACCCACCACCTACCGCCGCTCTACTACGTGGCGACGTTCGTGTTCTATCTAATCAGCTACTTCATCGTCATCTTCTTCAATTCGGCGCTGGTGTTCTGCGCGCACCGGAATCTCACCGGCCAGCCGGCGACGTTTAGCGACGGACTGCAGACGGCGTCGAGCCGGCTTCCATCCATCCTCGGATGGACACTGATCGCGGCGACCGTTGGGTGGGTTTTCCGGATGGCGAGCGAACGCGCGGGTCTCGTGGGCCGCATACTCATCGGGATCATCGGGATCGCGTGGAACATCCTCACGTTCTTCGTGGTGCCGATTCTGGTCGTCGAGCGGGTACCCGCGACGAAGGCCATCAAGGAGAGTGGCGCCTTGATCAAGCGGGCCTGGGGGGAGTCGCTGATCATGTCGGGCGGCCTCGGGCTGTTCATGCTTCTGCTCTCGCTGATCCCGATTCCCTTCCTCGTGATCAGTTTCTTCACTGGCAGCGTCCTCGTGATCGTCTCGGTGGTGATCCTGTCGGTCGTCTATTGGCTGGTGCTTGCGGCGATCGGTGCGAGCATGGCGGGAATCTACAGCACTGCGTTGTATCTGTACGCAAGCCAAGGAATGCAGCCGCAAGCCTTCAGCGCGGAGATGTTCCAGGGCGCGTTCGTGCACAAGGCGACGCTTGGCGAGAAGTTCTCTCGCTGGCGTAACTAGGGCATCACGATCCATAAGAAAGGGCAGGTGATTTTTCACCTGCCCCGCTTTTTTGCCGTTTGGTCTGGCTAACTTACCAGCGGTTGCCGCCGCCACCACCGCCGCTGCGGCCCCCGCTGCTGCGACCGCCGCCGCCACCCGAGCGACCACCGCCGCCTCCACCGTAGCCACCGCCACCGCCGCCGCCATAACCGCCGCCCCCACCGCCACCGGAACGGCCACCGCCGCCTCCGCCGTAGCTGCCGCCACCACCGCCGCCGCCGTAACCACCGCCGCCGCCACCC